>JANMPF010000499.1:0-1985 GCA_031369725.1 Rhodobiaceae bacterium
GACGGATTCAAGTTACGGGCCATGGCAGCGCGCGTCAGCAAATCCCGGGGTACGGTGATTATCCTCGGCGGCCGCGCCGATTTCATCGAGCGTTATTTTGAGACCATGCACGACATGATGTCTCGCGGATTTTGCGTGGCAGCCCTCGATGTGCGTGGCCAGGGCGGCTCGCAGCGGCTCATTGGAAATCCGCTCCGCGGGCATATCAACCGGTTCGAGCAATATGACGAGGATGTGCGGAGTTTCATGACGCAGGTTGTGCTGCCAGACTGTCCGCCGCCATACTATGCCATCGCCCATTCCACTGGCGGCAACATTATTCTGCGAACCCTGCGCCACCGAAACTGGTTCAAGAAATGCGTTCTGGTGTCACCCCTGCTGGGCCTCAGATATGGGGCATGGCCCGTGCCACTGGTGCGGGTACTGACAGCTTTCGCAACAGTTTTGGGCCTGGGCTGGGTCTATCTTCCCGGCCAACGCCACACCCCGCTTGGCCGTGTGGACTTTGTTGGCAATCCCCTCACCAGCGATCAACGCCGCTGGAACCGTGATAGTGCCGTTCTGGAAACCTCACCCGGCCTGGGCGTTGGTGGCCCCACTTACAGCTGGCTGCGCGCGGCAATGAAGTCAATCGACCTTTTGCGAAAGTTGAAGTCAGCCAAGGACTTGCGCTGCCCTGTCCTGATTGTGGCGGCTGGACGCGACCTGGTCGTGGATATTGAGGCGACGTACCGTTTCTCCCACAAAGTCACCGGCATATCGATGGTCGTTATCCGTGAGGCCCTGCATGAAATTATGCTGGAGCGCAATGAAGTGCGGGCCCAATTTCTGGCTGCTTTTGATGCCTTTGTTGACGAAAAAGCCTGAAGGCCGCGATTTGCCTTTGTGCAACTGTCATGCTAATGGCCCACCAACTCCACACAATAGAGAAAGTTCTGGCGCCACATGAATTTGCGCAACATCGCGATTATTGCCCACGTTGACCACGGTAAAACCACCATGATCGACCGTCTTTTGTCACAATCGGGTTCCTTCCGCGAGAACCAGAAGGTGGCCGAACGCGCCATGGATTCCAATGATCTGGAACGCGAACGTGGCATTACCATTCTGGCGAAAGTAACCTCGCTCGTGTGGAAGGATACCCGCATCAATATTGTCGACACGCCGGGCCACGCCGATTTCGGCGGTGAAGTTGAGCGCATTTTGAACATGGTGGATGGTGCCGTGCTGCTGGTGGATGCCGCCGAAGGCCCCATGCCGCAAACCAAGTTCGTGCTGCAAAAAGCTCTGAAGATCGGTTTGAAGCCTATCGTCTGCATCAACAAGATTGACCGCCCCGACGAACGCCACAATGAAGTTGTGAATGAAGTGTTCGATCTCTTCGCAGCCCTTGAAGCCAGCGAAGAACAACTCGACTTCCCCATCATTTATGGCTCGGCAAAACATGGTTGGATGTCCACGACACCCACCAAATCCGAAGATACCATGGCACCGCTGTTTGATCTCATCGTGTCGCACTTCAATCCGCCAGTGATTGAGGAAGGCCCCTTCCGCATGCTGGTGACCACCATTGAAGCCAACCCGTTTTTGGGCCGCGTTCTGACCGGCCGCGTGCGTTCAGGTTCTGTAAAGGCAAACCAGGCGGTTCGCGCCCTTGCCCAGGATGGCAAGGTTGTGGAACAGGGCCGCATTTCGAAGGTTCTGGCTTTCCGCGGCCTTGAACGCATTCCGGTTGAGGAATGCTTTGCCGGCGATATCGTGGCAATCTCCGGCCTCACCACGTCGACCGTTGCCGACACGATTTGCGATCCCACGATCAATGAGCCGATCAAGGCCCAACCCATCGATCCGCCAACCCTCACCATGACCTTCCGCATCAATGATGGTCCCTTGGCCGGCAAGGAAGGTGACAAGGTGCAAAGCCGCGTCATCCGCGAGCGCCTGCTGCGCGAAGCCGAAGGCAATGTCGCCTTGAAGGTCACACC
>JANMPF010000505.1:0-3130 GCA_031369725.1 Rhodobiaceae bacterium
CCACGCTGCGTTCGGTTGAAATCCCCGAATTCACGCCAACCCTGATCGAGGCCAGGATCCAGGTTGTAAAACTGTTGGCCGAGCGGGCGGCGGTTGCTGATTCAATTGAGGAAATTGGCAAAAATATCAAGCGTTTGAAGATTGGATGAGGCCTGCCAGATTGTGATTGGCCGAAATTGCGACCTGCCCTAAAAGCCAAGCTGTCAATTGGATTGAAAGTTTGGCAATGACCTCCACCGCGCAGCGTTTTCTCGTCGGCATTGATACAGGTGGCACCTATACGGACGCTGTTATCATTGCCCAGGAATCGCAGAAAATCATTGCTTCGGCAAAAGCGCTGACAACCAAAGGCGATCTTTCCATTGGTGTAAAAGAAGCGCTGCTCGCCGTGATGCAATCGTTGCCGCGGCATGCCAAGGCTTCGGACATTTCGCTGGTTTCGGTTTCAACCACACTTGCCACCAATGCCGTGGTGGAAGGCCATGGCAGCCCGGTTGGGGTTTTTCTCATTGGCTTTGACACGCAAATGGCTTCCCGCACCGGCATTGCGAAGGCGTTTCCGAATGTGCCGCTTATCATGATCGGAGGCGGCCATGATCATAACGGTGAAGCGGTTGTGGCGTTGGACGTCGTGACACTTGAGAGCGAGGCCCTCAACCTTGCTAGCCAGGTTTCCGCATTTGCAGTGGCTTCGGCGTTTGCCGTGCGCAACCCTGCGCATGAAGTCCTGGCACGTGACATCATCACGAGGGTCACGGGAAAACCTGTGACGCTTTCGACCGAGCTTACATCTTCGCTGGATGCTCCACGCCGAGCACTTACGGCGGTTTTGAATGCGCGGTTGATTTCGCGCATTTCAATGTTGATTGATGCGGTTTCACAGGCCATGCGTGAACTTGAAATTTCGTGCCCGCTGATGGTTGTGAAAGGCGACGGCAGTCTGGCGCGGGCAGAGAATGTGGCATTGCGGCCAATCGAGACTGTATTGTCTGGTCCTGCTGCAAGTCTGGTGGGAGCCAAATGGCTTTCCGGCCTTGCAAGCTTCGTGATGTCCGATATCGGAGGGACGACAACGGATATCGGCATACTGAAAGATGGACGGCCACAAGTTGCCGAGGAGGGTGCCGAGGTTGGCGGCTGGCGCACCATGGTGCGGGCCATTGATGTGAAAACCATTGGCTTGGGCGGTGACAGTGAAGTGAGCATTGCACTTGACGGTTCTATGCAGATTGGGCCGCAGCGCATTGTGCCGATTTCGCTGATCGGGCAGCGTTACCCGGAAGTCATCACCATGCTGGAGGGCGATCTTGCCGATACTGAAGGGGGCTCACTGCATGGGCGCTTTGTTGTGGCACCATTTGGCAAAACAAGCACAGCTGATCTGAGCGGGCTGACGCAGCGCGAGATTGACATGCTTGCACTGGTCACCGACCGGCCCAAACCATTGCGGCGGATTGCAGTTTCATCGGGTGCGCAGCGGGCGCTGTCATCTTTACGCAAAAAGGGACTGGTGCAGCTTTGCGGGTTTACACCATCGGATGCATCACATGTTTTGAACCGGCAAGCGAACTGGTCACGGCCTGCGGCGGTTTTGGCGGCCCAACTGGCGCTGCGCTTTCGCGACATGAAGCTGGGGTCGCCAGAGCGGGTCCAGGCGTTCTGCACGGAGATCTGGAGTGAAACGGTTCGACTTTCAGCACAATCCATTCTCAATGCCGCACTTGGCGTTGCTGTTGAGAACAATGGGCTGGTTGACAGCGTATGTCGCGGTGCGCCTGTCGTTGGCCTTGCCAATGTGAGCATATCTCCGGTGGTGCCGATTGTGGCGGTTGGCGGTCCGGCGCGGATCTATTATGCCGAAGTTGCCAGGAGATTGGACTGCGAAGTTGTGTTCACGGAAAATTGTGAAGTTGCCAATGCCGTGGGTGCGGCGGCGGGCGTTGTGGCGCTGAGTGTCACGGTCAGGGTTGAAGGCGATGGCAATGGTGCCTTCCGTGTTCACGCAGGCCAGGCCACACGGATTTTCGGTTCGGGCAGTGAAGCCTTGGAATTTGCTCAGAATTCAGCCCGTGAGCAAGCGGAAGGCAGGGCGCTTTCACTGGGTGCCATTTCGCCGCGGGTTACGGTTGCCACGCAGAAATTTTTTCTGCCGGACGCCGTCAGTGATGATGGATTGCTAAAGGCAGAGATTGTCGCCGAAGCAGTTGGCCGTCCAACGTCTGGGTAATATTTAAAAATTAACTCATCATTCACCATAGTGGAATTGTTATCGGGTTGTTGCAGCTTTGGCGACGATTCAAGGGATATCTGAAAGTACCTGTTAACCGCATTTTTGTTAGCTTCGGCAGGCATCTTTGGAGATTATGGTTTCATGAACGCTACAGCTAAACCTTTCGCTCACACTCCTGCGTTTACGGGCTGGGATGAGCTGGCAAGCAAGGGCCCCACATGGAAGATCGAAAAGGCAGAGACCCATTCGGACATAGTCACCCCGTTTTTTCCTGATCAAAATGGTGGCGTTTACGAGAAGCTGTTGTTCGATTTCCCGGTGATGATGCACGCGATGGATGGTTCTGGGCGGTTGAGCTCGGTGAACAGGCAGTGGTGCAGGACACTTGGCTACCACCCGAGTGACGTTATGGGCCGTTCCTTCAATGAGCTGCTGACGGCGCAATCACGCTCGTATCTCATCACCAACATTTATCCCAAATATCTGCAGTCGGGCATGTGCCGCAATGAGGAAATGTTTGTACACCGCAAGGATGGCACACTTGCCACCGTCATGCTGTCGATGAATGCCTATCGCGGCGACAAGGGACGCATTGAGCGCTCGATCTGCATGCTGCATGATGTGACAGATCGCAAGATTGCTGAAATAGCTTCCACGCGCAGTGATCAACGCTTTCGTGCCGCCTTCATATCGGCTGCCCATGGCATGGCCCTGGTTTCCCCAACGGGGCAAATTGAACTGGCCAATGCCGCTTTCCATGATTTTCTTGGCCGCAGCGAAAAAGAGCAAACGACACTGGCGTTTGACGAAACCTTGCACCGCGACGACCGTGGGCAATTTCTCAACGGCATGCGCCAGTTGTTGCTTGGCGAAATTCCGTCCCTCAAGCAGGAACTGCGT
>JANMPF010000530.1:0-2273 GCA_031369725.1 Rhodobiaceae bacterium
CAGCCGGTGGCCAAACAGGGTAACCGACAAATCACGTTCACGCGATCCTTCCAGCGGGCGTGGCAACAGGCTGATATCGCCAAAGGCCATTTCGTTACGATGCAAAGTCCATTCATCTTCGGCACCACCATCAACAAAATCAGCGACCGGGCGCGGCAAGCAGCGCCTGGCCGCAGCATGCATGGCCTCAACGCTGTAGCAATCGCTGCGCCATCTCTCGCCCATATGAACACCTCACGTAAAGTTCCTGCAGAGTTGGCGGCAAGGCTAGTATAAGTATGGACCCAGCAACAGTGGCTGGGTATCTTGCACAGAGCAATCGGCGGCCAATTTTGCCGACAGACGAACACTGGCTTTCACAAATGGCTCAAAAGGGCAACGAACATGATCACAGACCCGCCTATCCTCCAGATCAAGCGCAATTTCCCCCGCCCGTCGCCCGATATTGTTGCAGCATTGGCGGGGGCCGCTACCGGCCACCTGGTCGATGCGATGGGCGGCAAGGGTGCGCTGCACTGGCACATCAAGCCTATGGCAGATGCCATGTCCGGCTTCTGTGGCGTGGCCTTGACCTGTGATGCGGGCCCTGCCGACAATTTGGCAGTCTTCGGCGCGCTCGATGTGGCACAGCCCGGAGACGTCATTATCACGGCAACGGGTGGCCATCTGGCTGCTGCGGTTCTCGGCGACCTCCTTGTCGGCATGGCCCGCAACGCAGGTGTGGCAGCACTTGTGACCGAAGGAACCGTGCGTGATGTGCCGGGAATACTGGCCGTTGGGATACCGGTCTATTGTGCCGGTATTTCAGCCAACTCTCCCGTCCGAAATGGCCCAGGGACTGTTGGCCTGCCCATCGTCATTGGTGGCGTTGCTGTTGCTTCAGGCGATATTCTGGTAGGCGACAAAGATGGTGTGGTTGTTGTTCCACGGCTGCAGGCCACGGATGTGGTCGCCAAGCTGGCAGAAGTGCGTGCGGCTGAAGCGCTACTGGAAGCAAAGGTCAAAGCCGGTTTGCGCATTCCGGAATTCGTAACGACACTTCTCAAATCTGGCCGGATAGAAGAGTTGCCATAGACATCCGCCGTCATTCGGCTGCCGCGCCGCTGGCGGGGTTTTTCGTCCGCAGCGGGTTCTCTGGCATGCGTGCAAAAAATCCAAGTGCCAGGGCAAGCATGAATGCGGCAAGCGCAAAAACCAGGCGGAATGCCGCGACCACGTCGCCTCCCTGATGAATGGCGCTGGTTGCCAGCTTCTCCACCGATGTCGCATTTGCAACCAGATGCGGCAATTGTGAAAAAACCACGGCACCAAATCCCGCCACAATGAGCGCACCGCCAAGCGAGCGAAAGAAATTCATGGCTCCCGTTGCCGTACCCATTTGGTGGGGCATGACGGCATTCTGAATGGCAACGGTGGTTACCGGCAATATTGATCCCAGCCCAATGCTGATGGCGGGCAGGATGAGTTCGATGACCGCAAGAGCCATTCCATGTGGTGCAGCCGCAAGACTGGCAAGGCCCGCTACGGCCACAGCCAGTCCAATCATTGGCATGCGCTTGTAATGGACCATGGAGCCCATAAGGCGACCGGCTATTGTGGCACCGGTAACGGTGCCGACCATGTAGGGGATCAGGGCAAGGCCTGAAAGGCTCGCGGTCAGGCCATACACAAGCTCAAAATAGATCGGCAGATAGGCGGTAAGGCCAATGAACACGCCCATGCCAAGGCAGGCCGTCATGATGCCGAGGGCAACAACCGGATCGGCAAGCACTTCAGTTGGAATGAGGGGTTCAGGGGCACTCACCAGCCGCAGGATAAACAATGTCCACAGCAAAAATGACGAACCCAGAAGGCCAATGATTTGATGCGAGGACCAAGGATACTGGATGCCACCCCAATTCAGGGCAAGCATCAGGGTGACAGTCGCCGACGCCATAACGGCAGCCCCGGCAAAATCGAGACGGTGCGGGCGTTCATGCCGGGGCAACTTCTTGAGGAGCCCGTTGGTCATCTGAAAGGCCAGGAACCCAAGCGGCAGGTTGAGCCAAAAAATGAACGACCAATGCAGGTGTTCCGCAAAGAACCCGCCAAGGACAGGGCCGGCTATGCTGGACGTCACGAATACGCCTGCAATATAGCCTTGGTAGCGTGGCCGTTCCATCGGCGAAACGATATCCGCGATGATGGTTTGCGCCAGCGAAATCAATCCGCCGCCTCCCAGCCCCTGCAGACCGCGCGCGAGTATGAGGCTGAGCATGTTTGGCGAAACTGCG
>JANMPF010000539.1:0-3448 GCA_031369725.1 Rhodobiaceae bacterium
AGAGGGGCAGACAAAGCCGGAAACCGGTCGAACTGATCCTCGAAAGTGCTCTTCTGCCCTCGCCATTACACCACCCGCAGTCATAGAGGATGGTCAACATGAAGACGACGACCCACATTACTTCAACCGAGATAACGATGAGGGCAGCGATGCTGTCCCGCCGGTGCCTGCTGAAATCGGCCGCAGCACTTGGTGCCGTCGGCCTTGTCGCTCCCCTGTTTGTGAAAAACGCATTTTCGTCTTCGGGCGAAGTGAACTTCATGGGTTTTGCCGGTTATGACTTCAAGGACCTCTTTGCGGCCTTTACCGCGAAGACCGGCATCAAGATGAACTTCACTGAGCAGCCGGACAATGCCACAATCTTTGCCCAGGCCAAGCTTGCCATGCAGACGGGAGCCTTTGATGTTATCGAAACGACCCTCGACCGTGTACAGTCCTATGCTGAGAACGATCTTGTACAAGCCTGGGATACCAGCAAAATCAGCCTTGACAATTATGAGCCAGGGCTTGTCACCGGTCGCGCCGGCGAGATGTCCGAGATCGGCGGCAAGCGCCTGATCGTGCCAAGCGTCTGGGGTACTGAAGCCCTGGTGTTCAACACCAAGGAAGCTCCGATGGTCTATGGCAAGGCAAGCCTCGCCGACCTGTGGGATCCAAAATTCAAAGGCAAGGTGGTTATCCGCGCCCATTCGTCTCTGGTAGCCTTCGGCCGCGTGATGGAGGATCAGGGCAAGCTGCCCCGGCCATTCTTGGATAGTTACAAGAATGATGCCGCGATGAAGGAAATCTGGGATGTAATCCTCGCCGAAGCTATCAAGCACAAGGCCAACATCGCCCAGTTCTGGCAGAGTGAGAACGACGCTCAGTCGGCCTTCCGCACCAATGGTTGCGTGCTTGGCCTATGCTGGGATTCAACCGGCTTTGCCATCCGGAAGGAAGGCCCCTATGCCTATGTTGCGCCGAAGGAAGGCGCTTTCGCATGGAACCAGGGCTACATGGTCATGAAGAACGCCACGAATGTCGACCAGGCTTACGAATGGGCTAAGTTTATTGCAACGCCGGAAGGCTCCGCCGCCAACGCCAAGGCCTTCTCGGCTAATCCGTCGGCGAAGGGCGCCATCGAACTCGCCGACCCTGCGGTTACGGCCTTCTACAAGGCAGCCTATCCAGGAGATGCCTTGGGAAAGTTGTGGTGGTGGCCCACTTCATCGAGCTCATTTATCAAGCTCCGTACCGAATACGCCGACGAGTTCATCGCGGCATAACAACAACAGAGTGGAAACGTCAGACCAAGTCCTCCCGTTTCCATATCTGATGTAGTCTTCCACCGGGGACGGCAGGGCAGCGTGAATGAAAAAGCCGGGTGCAGTCAAATTAACGTGGATTGGACGCAAGAGATTCAGCCGCGACCACAATCATTAGAGCGCTGCAGATGCCAACCGCGTGCTCATAAGGATTTCGGTCTGGTGGAGATCAAACGCTTGCACCGCTTTGATTCGCATGTGGAACAGCTGAACAAGGCAGTGGACTCACTTTCGCTCGAACACCCGAGGAAAGTCCCCTACTTTGATCCGTTCGATGGTGGCACTCAAGCCAAACTCCTATTCGTCTTGAGAAGCCCAGTTCTGGGCGCTGTGGAAAGTGGGTTTGTGTCACGTGACAATGACGATGCGGCGGCAGCAAACACATTTCGTGTCTTTGAAAACGCCGGAATCCCTCGAGAGCAATTTGCTTTGTGGAATGCTATTCCTTGGTACGCCCAACACGGTTGCGCGACCGATATAGGTAAGGGCTGAAGCAAATGGGGTCCCTGCGTGCGCTTGGGCGGGATGTTGGCCCACGCACCTAGATGTTCAGTCCCGTTTTCTGTGCCGAACACTTCAGTAGGCGAGCAACTTCAGGTGTTCGCTTTTGGACCAAAGTCGAACGACCTTTGTCTTTGCAATTTATCAACATTTGACCCGGACTGTGTAAAAATGCGGGGTTATATTTTTGCAACCGTGCAGTTAGCAAAGATAGATTTTGCCAATCAGAGCGACAACAAGTGCGGCGATTGCCCCAGTTAACCCCCCATTTTGCGCGGCGAGCGGGTAGACCGGCGGATCGAGAGTGGCTGCCTCCGCCCGTCAGCGCGATCCAAAACGCCGCGGGCCGTTTGTTCATCCGTCACCAATACATTGACAAAACCGGCAAACAAAGCGCCGTGCAAAACCGCCACCTTGCTGCGACCGCCAGAAGCAAGGACAACGCAGGGAACATTCTTCAGCTTATTAGGCGGTAATGCAATGACGCGCCGGTTGAGCGGATGATCAATCACCTCGCCCGCCGCATCAATCCAATGCACACAAATATCACCTACCGCGCCTGATTTCAGGAGGCTTGTCGCTTCCGCATTTGAGATCAGGCCAACTTGCATCATGGTATTGGGATGGGTGAGCTCACCAACGGAGAGAAGTGCCAAATCAACCTTTGCGCCCCGTTCAAACACGTCCCGGACCATTGATTGTTTGAGGAATATGTCACGTGTTGCTTCTGAATCCGTCAAGGCGGGAGCAGCAATATAATAGCATTGCGCACCAACAATATCGGCCAGATGCGAGGCGGTCTCGTGCGGATTGACGAGCGAGGCTTGCGTGAGCCCACCCATCAATGACACAACAGACAGGTCTTTGTACAAACGCCGGGGAACTGAACGCAGGGAATAGCGAAGGGTTCGCCCCCAGCCCACACCAACGGACATGCCATCCTTCAACTGCGAACCCAAATAATGCCCCGCGGCATTTCCAATCACATAAGGCAGTTGATTTCTATTGAGCGGAGTTGGAACGACCACGGCATGGCGAAGCTTGAATCGCTCCTTGAGCATTTCCTCCAAAACCACACAATCCGCCAACCGACCGGTAACATTGATCTGAACGAGGCCCTGTTCGCGTGCCAATGCAAGCAGACGATTGATGCGAATTCGGCTTAACCCCAGTTTCTTGCCAATTTCAGCCTGCGTGTTACTGCCAACAAAATAAAGCCAGGCCGCCCGGGTGGCCAGTTGCTCTTCAAGATCAAATCCTGACATTTCTTCCGAGTTTGGCAGTTCCATTTCCATTATACCGGTTCTCTTGCGCAAGACTTTGTTGACGTAATCATCTCAGTTTACCCGGTGAAAAACCCGCCACGGAATTTCAAGTGGAGCGTCGGACAATAATGTTTTCAGCAGGGCATTTGCCAATGGCATTGCAGCTTCATCCAACACTCCGCCAGCCATCATTGCCCGGAGCGATTGTGCAGTCGCCACACCCAACTCGGCACCCTCAATGGTATCTCCTCGCATGGGACCATTTCGGGTTTCGCTATAGGTGAGCCCGCGCCCCAAATTATTTCCAAGCCGGGAATTGCGTCCCGCCTGACATGTGACATAGAGATCGCCAACTCCCGGCATTCCCCAAACACTTTC
>JANMPF010000569.1:0-3566 GCA_031369725.1 Rhodobiaceae bacterium
CAATACCCGCGATGGAATTGGCCCTATCGGAAGCTTCAAGAGTACTCGACGCACGTGGTTTTCTAGTTGTCGTTGAGCCTTCAGCGAATGGAATTTTCTTTGAAGCGCTCCGGCTTGTCGAAGCCGAGACAGACGTGAGAATGGCGGCTCAATTGGCACTAAAAAAGGTCGTTTCAAGCGGCCAGCTTAGAAAGAGCCATGAGCAGACATTGAGACTTGCATTAGACTATCGAACTAGAAAGGAAAAAAGAATGTGGCCAAGTCACCACCAAGAAATTGTTGAAGGTGGGTCTTTATCGAATGCCCTTGTTTGCCATCGCATGGAATGGCACAGTCGGTGTTAGGGAAGGGCGTGCCATGAAACTGTTTGATCTCACTGGCCGTGTGGCTATCATCACCGGTTCCAGCCGCGGCATAGGCCGGGAATTGGCCCATGGCTTTGCCGAGGCAGGCGCCAAGGTGGTGGGTTGCGCACGCACGCCATTGGCAGCCGAGAGAATTGCCAGCGAAATCCGCGCGCGTGGACTTGATGCTACGGGTTTGGCGGCCGATGTAACAAAACCAGATGATTGCGCTGCCTTGGTTGAGGCAGCGATCAAAGCGTATGGAAGGCTCGATATTTTTGTTTGCAACGCGGGTATCAATATCAACAAGCCAGCAATTGATTTTTCAGCTGAGGAATTTGACACCGTGATTTCCGGCAATTTGCGCGCCTATTTTCTCTGCGCGCAGGCCGCCGCTCGGCAATTCATGAAGCAAGGTTCAGGCGGCGTGATTGTGATGAACTCTTCGAATGCCTCGGTAGTGGCATTTGAGCGACTTACGCCTTATTGTGCCGCCAAGGGCGGGGTGGATATGTTGGTGCGCTCACTAGCCGCCGAATGGGGTCCTACGGGCATCCGCGTTAACGCTTTCAACCCTGGCTACACCAATCACTCGATGACCAGCGAAGGCCTGGCTCTCCTTAAGGATGCTGACCACGACATCATTGCCCGTACTCCACTTCGCCGCAAAGCCGAGATGAAGGAAATGGTGGGACCGGCGGTTTTCCTGGCGAGCGATGCGGCATCCTTTGTGACCGGAACAATTTTGCTGGCTGACGGCGGGTGGTGCGCTTGTTGAGAAAAAGTTCGGTCGGTCTAGAATTGGCAAACCCGCTTGTTTGCCACACTTCTCTGCACGGCCATAACGCTCGTTAAGCTTTCGATGCCAAACAGATACTCTAACCTGGCCTGTAAACCCGCTTGGCTTCCGGATCATCCATGTCAAAGGGCAGCGCCAGCAGATCTTTCCACAACGCATCTGGAATGGACCAATTGGACCAGACGATGGTTTGTTGGACGCGTTCGGGCGTCGAGACGCCGCAGATTGTCGATGCGACGAGTGGCGATCTCATAGAGAACTGTAATGCTGCAGCACCTACAGGCACACCGTATTGTGAGCACAGGGCTTCGATTGCCTTGACGCGAGAGACGATGCTGTCATCGGCCGGCATGTAAGCAAACAGCGGTTGCTGCGCGGCACCCTTGGCCAAGATGCCGCTGGCATAGGGCGCTGCATTGATCACCGCCATGTTGCGGGATTGAGCGAGATCAAACATTTCGGTGCCATTCCGATTGAGCAGCGTGTAACGATTGTGACTAATGATGGCATCAAAATCCCAGTCGCGCATCAACGGCATCATGATGTCTATGCGGCCCGCAGCCAGACCGACTGCTTGTGCGAGGCCCTGGGCCTTCATGCGGAACAAGACTTCGAGTGCGCCGCCCTTTTTGGTGACATCCTTGAGATCGGAAGCATACTCAGGGTCATGGAGGTGAAGCAGGGGAATAATGGAAACGTTCAGGGCCATCAGACTTTCTTCAAGGGAGCGTTGGGCGCGATCACCGTCAAACTGGTTCGTGTCCATGTTGCGATCCAGCTTCGACGAGATGATAAAGCCCTTTGGCAAGCCGCCACGCGCCTTGATGGCAGCACCTATGCGCGCTTCACTGCGGCCAGCACCATAGTTGCGCGAAGTATCTAGAAAGCCGATGGGACTGTCAAAGATCGCATCCAATGTGGCGTGCGCACGGGCGTCATCAACGGCGTAGCCATAAGTGTCAGGCATATCGCCTAGCGCCGTTGTGCCGAAGCAAATGGCAGGGATGGTGAGACCGGAGTGGGCGATAATAGTACGGGCTAATGGGGACATAGATTGCTCTCTTGAAGGATATGAATTGTTATCGTGCATAAGGTCTAAGGCCAAACAATTTCTTTAGCCAGACCACCTGCACGGCTCATGGTTGTCATGTGTTATGTAATCGTTTTTTAACGCCGTCCTCGGTCGCTTGCGAAGACGCGCAATCGGCGACATGCTGGCACCAGCAGGAGGGCAGGACGCCCAAGATGACCACGTTTGAAACAGCGGAGTCCGGTTTTGAAGCCACCTCCACAATTCATGGGAGATATCGTCATGACAACTCTTGCCAAATTCAACCCGAAAGAGCTCAAAGCCAAGGTCAAGGCAATGTACCGCAGTGTTGCCGAGGAACCCGATGGCGAGTTGCACTTCGAGATGGGGAGGAAGCTTGCCGAGCGCCTGGACTATGTTCCCTCCGACCTCGATCAGATTCCAGCCGAGGCTATCGAGTCATTCGCCGGTGTCGGATTCTACTTCCACCTTGCCGATCTGAAGGAAGGTGAAACTTAATCGATCTCGGCAGCGGATCGGGGATGGACACTTTCGTTGCAGCGTTGAAGGTGGGGGCGCGCGGCAAGGTGATCGGCATCGACATGACCGATGAACAGCGCGCGAAGGCCGAGCGGCTGCGCGACCGGGACGGCTTCCGGAATGTCGCTTACCAGAAGGGCTATATCGAGGCGGTCCCTCTTCCCGACGCATCGGCGGATCTAGTATCATTCTATGATCGTTGATGCGCCGCCGCTTGCATGAACTGCTTCACACTTGCCAAGTCAACAGGGTTCCACCAGACGCCACCTTTCTTCAAGGAACTGGCAACAATCACACCATCAGCGTGGGCAAGAATCATGGACACATTGTCCTTGGTGACACCACTGCCAACCAGCAGGGGCAGACTGGATGCGCCTCGGATGGTATCAATCTCCTCAATTGTGGCCGTATCACCGGTGCGTTGCCCTGTGGCGATAACAGCATCAGCATTGAAAAAGGCGACATCTCGCGTAAGTTCCTCGATCGAACGGTCCGCGACGATGGCATGGGCACCATGTTTTACGTGGCTGTCGGCGAATATCATGATGTCATCAGCTTTGAGATTGGCACGGTAGCGCAGTGCTTTGCCGGCTTCACCCTCAATAATGCCCTCATTGGCAACATAGGCATTGGCCCATTGATTGACGCGGATAAAGCTTGCTCCACCTGCTTTGGCCACGGCGATGGCCTGAACGGCACCATTTGCCAAAACGTTGATGCCAAGAGGTAGGGCAATAGCCCGACGAATGCGATCCGTTATGACAGCAAGATGGGCCGCTGTTTCTGGCCCGAGATCGCCGGATTTCAGGAAGGGAATGTCGCCATGATTTTCGATGATGAGACCATCGACACC
>JANMPF010000573.1:0-2686 GCA_031369725.1 Rhodobiaceae bacterium
GTCACCCGTGTTGACCCGCATATCGGTTTGCTCCATCGCGGCACCGAAAAGCTGATCGAGTACAAAACCTATCTGCAGGCTGTTCCGTATTTCGATCGCCTCGATTATGTGGCACCAATGAATCAGGAACACGCCTTCGCATTGGCGGTTGAAAAACTGCTAGGCATCACGGTTCCCAGGCGGGCCCAGCTCATTCGTGTGCTCTATTCTGAAATCGGTCGTTTGCTGTCGCATCTCCTGAACGTCACCACCCAAGCCATGGACGTCGGCGCATTGACGCCGCCGCTTTGGGGCTTTGAAGAGCGTGAAAAGCTGATGGTATTTTACGAGCGCGCTTCCGGCAGCCGCATGCATGCAGCCTATGTGCGCCCCGGTGGCGTGCACCAGGACGTGCCGCAAAAGCTGATTGATGATATCAGCCACTTCTGCGACATGCATCCGAAGGTGCTGGACAATATCGAAACACTGCTCACCGGCAATCGCATTTTCAAACAGCGCAATGTGGACATCGGCGTCGTATCGCTTGAGGAATGCTTCAAGTGGGGTTTCTCCGGCGTTATGGTGCGGGGCTCCGGTGCGGCCTGGGATTTGCGTAAAGCCCAGCCCTATGAGTGCTATTCCGACATGGATTTTGATATTCCCATCGGCAAGAATGGCGACAATTACGATCGTTACCTCATCCGCGTTGAGGAAATGCGCCAAAGCGTGAAGATCATGAAACAGTGTATCGCCATGTTGAACAGTGCAGCCGGGCAAGGCGCAATATCCTCCAGCGACGGCAAGATTGTTCCGCCCAAGCGCGATGAAATGAAACGCTCCATGGAAGCGCTCATTCATCACTTCAAGCTCTATACTGAGGGTTACAAGGTGCCCGAAGGCGAAGTCTACGCCGCCGTGGAAGCACCCAAAGGCGAGTTTGGCGTGTATCTCGTGAGCGATGGCAGCAACAAGCCCTACCGCTGCAAACTCAGGGCTCCCGGATTCGCCCACTTGCAAGCCATGGATTTCATGTGCCGGGGCCACATGCTGGCCGATGTGTCAGCCGTTCTCGGCTCCCTCGATATCGTATTTGGTGAGGTTGATAGATGAGCGTTCGCCGTCTCGATCCCGTACAGCCCGGTTCATTCGCATTCACGGCGGAGAATATGACATGGGCAAAGAAGACGATTGTCCAGTATCCGCCGGGCAAGCAGGCCTCGGCGATCATCGCATTGCTCTGGCGCGCGCAGGAGCAGAATGCCGGCTGGCTGTCCAAGCCTGCGATGGAATATGTGGGCCAAATGCTCGATATGGCCTTCATCCGTGTTTATGAAGTGGCCACCTTCTACACCATGTTCCAGCTATCCCCGGTGGGCAGCAAAGCTCATGTGCAGGTGTGCGGTACAACACCATGCATGTTGCGCGGTTCAGAAGATCTGATGAAGATTTGCCGAAACAAGATTCATCATGAGCCGCATCACCTTTCCGCCGACGGCAATTTTTCTTGGGAAGAGGTTGAATGCCTGGGTGCTTGCGTGAACGCGCCGATGGTTCAAATCTGGAAGGACACCTATGAGGATTTGACGCCGGAAAGCTTTGGCAAAATACTGGATGATCTGGCCGCTGGAAAATCAATAACTCCCGGTCCACAAAATGGCCGCCAGCTCTCGGCTCCCATGGGCGCATTGACCTCGCTTACCGACAAATCGCTCTATGCCAGGGACCGTACCTTCACCCGCTTGGAAGCGCCGCCGCCACCGCCGCCAGTACCTGCACCAGCACCTGCTGCTGCGGCTCCCGCACCTGTAGCGGCACCAGCACCGGTATCAGTACCTGTACCTGTACCTGTAGCAGCACCTGCACCAGTTGCTGGTGCTCCCGTGGCCACACCCGTTGCTGCAAAGCCTGTGGTTACGCTCATTCCAAAGCCTGTAAAAAGGCAAGAAGAGGCACCAAAAGCTGTCGTGGCCAAGGCACCCGCCAAAGTTAAAAATCCAGATGGTTCACCAGAACTTCTCAAGAAGCCTCGTACCGGCAAGGGCGATGATTTGAAACTCATCTGGGGTATTGGTCCGGCACTCGAAAAGATGCTGCAGAAAATGGGTATCTGGCACTTTGACCAAATCGCTGCGTGGACTGCCTCCGAATTGAAATGGGTGGATTCCCGCCTCGAGGGTTTCAAGGGTCGCGCCAGGCGCGATGAATGGATCAAGCAATCAAAAAAGCTGGCCAAGGGCTGGCGTCCGGACAGTGCTGTGGGCGATAAGCCCAAGGGCAGGGGATAGGAGACTGACATGGCAGACGTCACCAATGAGTTGATTTATGAAGTGCTGAAATCTCTTCAACGCGGCCAACAAAATATTGAAAATGCAGTATCTGAAATTCGCAACGAATTGCAGGCCATTCGTGTTCATTCACTTGCGGTGCAAACCGATATCAAGAATGTCTATTCCACAACCGCGTCAATTGAAATTCGCTTGGATCGTATCGAAAAGCGGTTTGATTTTGTCAGTGAACCGGCGGAGTAAGAAACACCATGCTGGCTGACAAAGATCGCATTTTCACCAATCTCTATGGCTTACACGACTGGGGCCTGGAAGGCGCCAAGAGGCGCGGGTGCTGGCTCGATACAAAATCCTTTGTCGATAAGGGTCGAGACTGGCTGGTGAATGAAATCAAGGCCAGCAATTTGCGTGGCCGTGGTGGT
>JANMPF010000452.1:0-3405 GCA_031369725.1 Rhodobiaceae bacterium
GCCGTAACCGAATCCGATTGCGACCACATTTCCCAGATTTTCTGTTCGGTAAGCTTTGCATCATCCTCGCTTGATGCCCTTTGCAGCCTGGCAAACAGGCGATCAAGCGTGTCGTCGCGCAATTGATGGGGCGTTAATTTATGGGCAACCGCAACGTCCTCCGCCTGGGCAAAAGCGCCCGCTGTTAAAAGGCAAAACGCGAGGGGCACGACCCAAAGCAATCTCATGGAGGAAGTATAACGCAAAACCAGCGCCTGAAAAGCATTTACCGCGCCCGAATGAACGGCCGCGGCATCACAAATTCGTCACAGCAGGAAAATTTAGCCTTGACGCGCCTTGAAACGGGGGTTGGTCTTGTTGATGATGTAAACCCGGCCGCGGCGGCGCACCAACTTGTTGTCACGGTGACGCTTGATCAAAGACTTAAGAGAATTGCGAACTTTCATTTCATCACCTAAATATGGGGCTCAACCCCTGAATTGGGCCGGACCATAGTCACGCCAACCTGAACTGTCAACTCAAACACCTGTGCCATGCCCGCAAATCCAAATACATTAGAATTGTCATTTACTTTCAGCGCCTTAGCAATAGGTGTGGCCGTCGTTGCCATCATGGTGTGGGTGGAACGGCGCCCCCGCAAATCGCTTGATCCCCATCTCGTGCCCACGACTCTGTTCATGTTTTTGGGAGCCTTTGTGAGCCTGATCGCCGTTGTTCATCTTGCCAATCTGTTCGGACTCCATACCGGGCGCTAGGATTTGAACAGGTTTGCATAGGTTTCGCGCAATTGGTTTTTCTGCACCTTGCCCATGGCATTTCGCGGCAACTCTGCCACTGCTATGATCCTTTTTGGAGTTTTGAACTTGGCGAGCCGCTTCTGCAGCACGCCAATCATGCCCGCTTCGTCAACGTCGGTGACACCTTTTTTGAGAACGACAATGGCAACAACCGCTTCGCCCAAATCACCATGCGCAATGCCAATCACCGCAGATTCCAGAACGTCCGGAAACTGGTCAATCTCGGTTTCAATTTCCTTTGGATAGACATTGAAACCACCCGTAATCACCAAATCCTTGCCGCGGCCCGAAATTGTCAAATAACCCTGTTCGTCAATTGAGCCAAGATCGCCAGTGACGAAAAACCCGTCAGCGGTAAATTCTGCCGCAGTCTTTTCTGGATTGCGCCAATAGCATTGGAACACATTGGGGCCACGTATTTGTATCATCCCAACACCCTCCACAGGATCAGCGATCCGGACCTCAACCCCACTGAGCGGAATTCCAACTGTTCCTGCCTTGCGCCTGCCCTGGTACGGATTGGACGTGTTCATGCTGGTTTCCGTCATGCCGTAACGTTCCAAAATGGCATGCCCGGTTTTTTCTTCAAAGGCAGCGTGGGTTTCAGGCAACAACGGTGCCGAACCTGAAATGAAAAGCCGCATGTGCTGAACCATTTCGCGTGACAATTTATGATGAGCCACAAGGCGGGTATAAAATGTTGGAACGCCCATGAGTGTTGTGGCGCGTGGCAACAGGGAAATCACGTCGTCCACATCGAACTTGCGCCTGAACAATAGGCTGCCACCACTCAGCAGCACGGTGTTCGCGGCCGTAAATAACCCGTGTGTGTGATAGATCGGCAAGGCATGAATGAGCACATCTTGGGGGCTGAAAGCCCACGCATCCACCAGTGCCAGGGCGTTCGATGCAAGATTGCCGTGGGTAAGAACTGCACCTTTTGATTTTCCCGTTGTGCCGGATGTATAAAGAATGGCGATCGGGTCTTCCCCCGTCATGGCAGCATCTTTGAACGAGGACGGTTGCTCCTCAACAAGCGTTCCGCCTCCCTTGTCATCAAGGGTTAGAACTGTCTTGCAAAGTATTGATAGGATTCGGGATTTTTCGGGTTCGCAAATGAGCAACGAAGGCTCTGCATCACCGGCAAAATACCCGACTTCAGCAGGTGTATAAGCCGTATTGAGTGGCAAAAAAATCGCCCCCAATCTTGCGCAGGCAAGAAACAAGGCAAGTGCCTCGACACTCTTGGCCACCTGCACGGCAACCCTGTCTCCAACCCCGACACCATGTGCCGACAGGGTATTGGCAAGGCGGCCTGACAGCGCCCAATAGTCCGCGTAAGTGAATACGCGACCATCATCACTGTGAATGAAAATTGCCTCCGGCGAATGCATGTGCCCATGCACGAGAGTTGGGAAATTCGTCACAGCTAAATATCCTTCACAGCCCCACGGATGACTTTCCAGGCATCCGCATGGGGCGACACCATGTCAAAATGACCAGCCCCTTGCACCACAATCAACTCACCGCCGCTTGCCCTTGCCATATCTTCACTCTGCGCAAGCGGAACAATGGAATCAAGATTGCCATGAATGAGTTTGACCGGAATGCCAAACGGCAACAATTGCATGGGGTCAACTTGCGCCCAGCGCTCGGGCACCTCGCTTGAACTTCCACCCAGCAAGTCCGGCAGCGATGCCGCGCAATCATTGCCAATTTTTTCATAAGCCAAAAGGTCGGCAATTCCAGCCAGTGTTATGACACCATGCAGCGGCAGCCCATGATTGTTGTAAAAATTGCCCGATGCGGCAGGGTTCTTGCGCGCCGCCAGCCACAAGGCAAGATGCCCGCCAGCCGAATGCCCCATGGCAATCACCCGGTCCAGTCGCAAGCCATATTCCGGTGCAATTTCGCCCAGCATTTTTACGCTGCGCGAAATATCTTCAAAGGTTCCGGGCCAGCCACCCCCCGCATCGCCGATGCGCCGATATTCCGGCGTCCATACCGCGTATCCCTCATCGGCAAGGGCGCGCGCGATGGGACCCACATGGTCCAAACCATATTTGTTAAGCCAACAACCGCCATGAATGAAAATGATGCTGGGATGCGGCACCCGCACTTTCGGCAGCCGCAACTCGCCAAACTGTTCCGCCGCCCCGCCGTAGACAATGCGGTGATCAGCGATATCCCGGTTTAGCGCTTCAATCTCCCGCCATGAGACGTTCAGCGCAGTGGGTCTTGGCACAAACTTCTCTCCTCAAGGCAAATGGAATTTGCCGCATTAAATTTTAGCAAGGTAACCCAATATCAGCAATCTGTCAGGGGCGTGGGACCACTAATGAACAAAGGCCCACGAAAGGCATGCCATGAAATTTTCCCTGCTCTCGTCCATTCTTGCGTTTACGGCCATGTCGCCAGTTGACAGCACCGCCCCTGTCCAGCTCGCGGCCGCGACAAGTGCTTACCAGGATGGCAGTTTTACCGGTGACGCCTTTGATGCCTACTACGGCATGGTTCAAGTGCAGGCCAATATCCTGGGTGGACAGCTCGTTTCCGTGAAGGTGTTGCAATATCCCAACCACAGCGGCACCAGCCGTTCAATCAATCG
>JANMPF010000004.1:0-3177 GCA_031369725.1 Rhodobiaceae bacterium
TATAGGCGCTAAAAGTTCGCGTGTTAAATGCCCGCCTGGCAAGTGCGCGGGCCCGTTCTGTCAGCGCCATTGAGGTTCCCACCATAAATTTCAGATTTAACTTTGCATGCAATTCCAGCTGGCCCTCGGCGACATCTTCCAAAGTAGCAGAATATCCTGAAAAGCAGGTCGAACCATGTTGCACCATGGATGACAGTATCTGTTCTGGCGACCAGCCTTGACTGACGGCAAGCCGCTTGGATGAAATATTGCCTTCGAGTTTTCCGGTTTTGTTATTGCCGACGGCCCATGTTTGTCGATCGATGGTCTTTAATTCGCCGTCACCGAGTACAATGCAATACCGATCGGAACTGTCGGCACCATACCATCTGCATGCACGTGCGAATGCTGCTGTGCCAGCTGCAAACATCAGATATGTGCTTTGGATGGTCACCGGCGTTCCGGTGGTACCCGAGCTTGTTGCTTCATACGCAGGACCATGACCATTCGGCAAGGTTTTAACGATCATATCTGCGCCACGCTCTTTCACTTCCGCGCGCGTCAGTACGGGTAAGTCCTGCCAGCGGCTCCAATCAATTGCATCGTGTTTCCCAAATAGTTGAGCCAATCGCTCGCCATAGAAGGGAGACTGAGACCGCGCGAGGCGCACGAGTTGTTCCAATTGGCTACGCTGGTAATCCTTCAGCACTTGACTGCTGTATTTTTCTGTTTCTGCCAAGGCATTGCCTAAAAAATCATTCGCCGATTGAAGTTGTTGATCGACCACAGAATTCATCCTATCGGAATCGCAAATTGAATGCCTAAATCAGGACCATATTGGCTTTTCAGCGATTTTGCTTGCCGCTCTCTTAAAACGGAGTCAAGCTCCCATCGTCGGAACCGCCCAGAGACGGGGTTTCAACCCCCTCCGCTTACGGACGCTTCCTTGACCAACATGGGAGCAAAGGGACATGGACACCAACTCGGGCAGAAGATCATCGGGCTCACGGTGTGTTGCACTGGTGGGCCCCTATCTCAGCGGTAAAACCACTCTTCTTGAAGCGATCCTGTTTCGCAACGGCGCTACTCCCCGGCAGGGAAAAATCTCAGAAAAATCCACCATTGGCGATGCTTCACCGGAAGCCCGTGCCCATGGCATGAGTGTTGAGGTTAACGTGGCCACCACGGAATATTTGGGTGAGCGTTACACATTTTTAGACCTTCCTGGGTCGATTGAATTCAATCAGGACATGGCTTCCGCGCTGATTGGCTGCGATGTGGCCGTGGTGGTGTGCGAGGCGGATGAGAAGAAAGTGCCTGCCTTGCAACTTATCCTCAAGCGGCTTGATGAAATCGCGATGCCGCGCATCATTTTTATCAACAAGATTGACCACTCCACCACCAAGCCGCACGACGTGCTCAAGTTCTTGCAGCCCGCCAGCAGCAAACCACTGGTTTTGCGGCAGTTGCCGATCTTGAAAAATGGTGTTGTCTCGGGCTTTGTGGATTTGGCGCTGGAGCGCGGCTATGTCTACCGCGAGCATGCGGAAAGCCAGGTGATAGAAATTCCCGCCGACATGAAGCCAGAAGAAAAGGCCGAGCGTTTTGCCATGCTCGAAAAACTGGCAGACCATGATGATGAACTGATGGAGCAGCTGCTCTCGGATATGGAGCCGCCGCGCGACCGGATATTTGCGGATCTATCGCGCGAGTTGGCGGAGGGGCTGGTTACGCCTGTTCTGTTTGGCTCAGCTGAGCACGGCAATGGCATTGGGCGATTGTTGAAGGCACTGCGCCATGAAGCGCCCACGATTGAGGACACGGTAAAGCGACTGGGACTGAAGAAGGATGCAGGAACAACGGCGCAGATTCTCAAAACATTTCACACCGCGCATGGCGGCAAGCTTTCAATAGCGCGGGTGTTGAGTGGCGAGTTGGCGGATGGTGCGGTATTATATGGTTCGCAAGGCCAGGAGGCGCGGGTGGCCGGTGTATTTTCCATGCTGGGAGCCACACCCCTGAAAATGGCCAAGGCCAGCCTGGGCGACACGGTTGCCCTGGGCCGACTTGAGAAAATCAATACGGGCGAAACGGTGTCAACCGGCAAGGGAACCCCCAAACAATTGATGAAGCCTAGTGTTACGCCGGGTGTTTACGGCGTTGCCATTTCTGTGACGGACCGCAAGGACGAGGTGAAACTCACTGCATCGATCACCAAACTCATTGAAGAAGACCCCACCCTGGCATTGGAGCACAATGCCACAACCCATGAGATGGTTCTGTGGGGGCAAGGTGAAGTACACTTGCGGGTGGCGCTGGAGCGCTTGCAGGGCAAGTTTGGGGTGCATGCAAAAACCCAGCCGCGGCGCATCGGCTATCTGGAAACGATAAAAAAATCGGTGCAATTGCGCGGGCGTCACAAGAAACAATCGGGTGGTCACGGGCAATACGGCGATGTGGTGGTGGAGATCAAGCCCCTGGCGCGGGGTTCCGGCTTTGTGTTTACCGATACAATTACCGGGGGCGTTGTGCCCAAACAATATATTCCAGCAGTTGAGGCGGGAGTTCGTGAATGGATGGTGCAAGGGCCGCTGGGCTTTGCGGTTGTCGATTTCAACGTCAATCTTTCGGAAGGCTCCTATCATGATGTGGATTCGTCGGAAATGGCGTTCAAGCTGGCGGCCCGCCTGGCCATGACGGAGGGCATGCCACAATGTGCGCCAGTTCTTCTGGAGCCCATTGTGGCTGTGGACATTCACGTGCCAAATGATGCAACGTCGCGGGTGAACCAGATTGTAACGGGCCACCGCGGGCAGCTTCTCGGCTTTGATGGCCGAGAGGGATGGGCTGGCTGGGACACGGTAAAGGCGCACTTGCCAGAATCCGAGATTGGTTCCCTGATTATTGAGCTGCGCTCAGCTACATCGGGTGTTGGCACATTCACTTTCGGGCATGACCATATGGCCGAGCTTACGGGCCGCTCGGCTGATCAGGTCATCGCCGGAAGAAAGGCGCAGCTTGCAGGCTAGAGTGTGATGAGTTTTGGTTGACCCAATCCACGATTCCCTCATGGCTCGAGGAGCATCGCCCTTGCGATGCCTCGAAGCACCTTTTGCGCATCCAGCAGCCCTTCGAGGCCCTGCTTCGCAGGGCGCCTCAGGGTGAGGGTATGGGCAATTGGGTCAATCTAAACCCATC
>JANMPF010000455.1:0-6926 GCA_031369725.1 Rhodobiaceae bacterium
TACCTGCTGGGTGAAGCGGGCAATGATATCCTCATTGGCGGTGTGGGTGCCGATGTGTTCGTGTTCGACAAGAGCTTCGGCCATGACACCATCAGCGACTTCTGGGCCGGTGCCGGTCGCACCGACAGGGTATGGATCACCAACACCGGCATTCACAGTTTTGCCGATGTGCTCTCCCATTCAACCGACATCAGTGCGGGCCTGTTGTTCCAGATCACTGCTGATGACAGCATCGCCTTCACCAGCCTCAAGGCTTCGCAACTCGTGGCCGATGATTTTATTTTTGGGTGAGGAGATGTCTGACCAATGTCAGAACATCTTGTTGGCATCGTGCATGGGTGGTGGAACTGGCGCTGATGAGCCGGTGACGGGTATTGCTGCAAAATCACCGTTGATGGCTTTTACCCAGGCCTTGGCGCGGTCGGTCAATTTCCTGTCATCGGTCTGGAAACGCCCACGTGACACCAGGATGCCGAGATCGGCTCCGTGGTAGCGATAATCACCGGCGGAATAAACCCTGAGGTAAAACGCCTCATCCTCATCTGACACCACGAACCAGTCGATGGATTTGCGCACAAGTTTAATATCGCCGGATTTATCCATGCGGTAGATGCCTGATGATGGAGCCTTGGTGATCATCTCCACCTGATCAACGGGATATTTAAGAATGAGTTGGCTCCAGTTATCAAATTCAGACCAGCGCTGCTGTACCTTTGCCAAATCGATTTCCCATTCCACATTCATGTATTCCAGCAGATGGAACATGTAGATGGGACAACCGCCGTAGGTTGCGGTGATAAGGTTGGTGAGTGGTGACGCACCAGAAATACGGGGATTGATTTCGCCCAAATAAACTTCGCGTGTATCTGTGTCGATCAGGAAGTCCATGCAGAAGGCGCCCTTGTAACCTGCAGCATAAAGCCTGTCGCCCAGCTTCTGCGCCATTTTCAAAACGGCTTTGCGTTCCTTGTCCATGCCACCGGTAAACACGTCGTTGCCACACCAGCCGCCTTTGTAAGGGGTCACTTCAGGGAAGCCCGTGATGTCTGTCTGCATGGGGCCAACCAGGGTGCCGTGGCGCGTGGCAACAGCCTCCACAGTGCCAGGCAGGTGATTGATGCGGCGCATGACTTTCAACTGTTCGCCGACAATATCTTCAGTGTATTTATTCCAGTCGTTTTCCGACTTGATGAAGAAGGTTGTACGGCCTGAATCGCCATAGGGCGTTTGCACCACAAGGTCGCGACCAAGCTTTGCGGTGTCGGCAAGCTTGCAAAGCTCGGTGTAGTTCCGGGCTTTGCCCAACGTGTTTGGTGCGCTCTTGATGCCGGCTTCATTGCCCAGTCTAGTTGTGGTGATTTTTGAATCAATGTGCTTGCGTAATTTCGCTGGTGGAAGTGCAATTTTTTGGCCCAGCTCTTTGGCCAATGCCTCGGTTTCCTCATCGAACATCACGAGCATCAGCAACCCCGGCCCGCGATCAGCGAGTCGTGCCCGCACTTCCTTGTGGCGCAAAAGATAGTTGTTCACATCTTCAATCGACTTGAACTCATGGGGGCCGTGCTCGCGCGGCACGGAAATTTTCGGATGCGTACCGTCGAAGCAGTCGAAGAAATTGATGTATTCAAATTTATTGATCCAGCGACCAAGACCCAAAATATTATAGGGCGTTGGCGACAAGAATGTGATGGGTGTTTGGTTCTGCCTGAAGAATGCATAAATTTCCGACAGGCTGGTTAGTTTTGTTTTTTTTGCTGACTTGGCCAAGGCCGCTCTCCCCAATACCGTTGCTGGAAAACGAGTTAAGCCTAATTCGGGGAAATAGAAAAGCTGCTTTACTTAAATTGTCGTGGCAAGTTGCGGGCGCTCGAGCTGCTTTACGAACTCTATGCCAACACCATTTTCGAGATAACGCACAATGCGACCGCGCATTTTTCCCAGCATCACATAGGTGCCGAGGCTTGGCATAACGTCAACTTTGATGCCGGCACCGGACAGCGAGATATCGACGACTTCGCAATTGTAAACGCGGCCATCGGGCAGGGTGATTTGCGATTGGTTGTCGCGGGGTTCAAAGCGGGCGTGACGCCTGCCTTCATCTTCGCCACCCTGACGCTGGCTAAGCCACTTGATACGGGATTCAAGTTTTTCGAGGCGACTGCCCTTAAGCGCAAACGAAATGCGAAAGCCACCTGCAATTTTCTCACCAGAAACTGCTTCGATGCGGCCCAATTCTTCAAGGTAGGCGACAAGGGAAAGGCCGATTGGTGGCACTGTTTCAGTGATAAATGTGGCACCGGTGATGGAAATATCGGTAACCTGGCAGGGATGTTCTGACATGTCTGGCAGCATATAGCGTCCAAACAAGGTGTGAGACACCGGCAGAGGTTGAGCGCCAAACTCTTCTAAGGCAGGGACATTTGCACTCACGGAGTTACCTCTAGTCTACATTCCGTCGGGAGTTAACCATCTGGTTGTATTGGAATCAGACAGGTAGTCTAACTTTCCTGCTGTAAAGAGGAGGTTAATAGATCGGCAATTATTTACCTGTCCCTGCCGCCCTGGATAAGGCGCAGGCCGGCCATGGCCTTGCTGCTATTGGGCATGCCCGCCAAAAGCTTGTCGCCGGGCAAATGGTCGGTCCAAATGGTGCGTGCACCAGAAAGCTCCATTTGCTTTATGCCGTCATAGCCAATGCTGGCGGCATCCCGAAACGGGAATATGCCACCAAAAACATGAAATCGTGAGCCGTTTCGAGCATGTAGCGGCATGCCGATCAATTCTGCGCCGATCACCTGGTCGGTTGAAGTGGTCAAACGAAAACGAATAAGGCAGGGTTGCAAGCTGGTGACTACGGTGTCCAGAAGCTTTTTAATGGTGTCGCGTTCAAAACTGTCCCAGCCCGCCAGGGCATCGGTTGCAGTCAACTCCTTGCGATAGAGTTGACAGATTTTGGTGCCTGCAAGCCGCCATTTATAGGTTTGGCGCATATGATCGCGTTCAAGCATGAGAAGATTTGGAACAAGGGTGCTGATTTGTGTCAGGTCGAGATCATCACGGTTGGGGGCGGCACTTTCTGCCCTGATGGCCTCCCAATAGCGATACAGGTTGCGCGTGCCCGGATGCAGGATGTGCGATTCGGCTTGGCTTAATTCACTAGTATCATTAACTAACATCACATACCCTCTGAGCGGCAAGCTTTGATTTGCCTGTGCCAAACATGAACTTTCACGTGAAGTGTTGCAGGGGACGTGCCAATTGTGTGGGGGAATACCAGTTAATGAGTGAAATGCCTGAAGTTGTACCCCCGGCAAAGGAACCGATTTTCAAGGCGCCGACAGTGGTTTTGACGTTGATTGGCCTGTTTGCGGCCATACATCTGGTTATTCAATGGGCGGGCGAGGATTGGAGGGTTTGGAGCCTTTTTGCCTTTTCCTTCATTCCGGCGAGAATTTCGGGCGGGGTGCCATTTCCAGCAATTTATGGCTCGCAGGTCTGGTCATTCCTGACCTATGCCTTTCTGCATGGAAATTGGTCACACTTGTTTTCGAACTGCATATGGTTTTTGGTATTCGGAACAGTCGTTGCGCGGAGGCTGGGCACGGCAAAGTTTCTATTGCTTTGCGCTATTTCTGCCATAACCGGTGCCGCTGCCTTACTCGTGACCCATTGGGGCGATGGTGGCAATGTTATCGGTGCCTCAGGTGCTGTCTCCGGTTTGATGGCAGCAGCGACCCCGGTTATGTTTGGGGCAAGGTTGCCTGCGGTTGATCCTGATCGAAGCGGAGAGGCAAGCATTATTCCATTAAAGCCAAGTGAAATCTTATCAAGTCGGGGCGCTGTTGTATTTCTCTTGGTCTTCTTTGTCGCCACGCTTTATTCAGGTGCCACTGGTTGGACAGGAACATCCTATGTGGAAAATGCAACAATCGCCTGGGAAGCACATCTCGGCGGGTTTGTGGCAGGGCTTCTTACCTTTTTTCTGCTTGATCACAGAATGGATTTACCTTCTGTACAATCGTGATACAGTGAGGACACGAGATTATCTCGAACGGGGAGGAATGCATGTCGGTTTCCCAAATTCTTGGTGTTAAAGGCCGTGCTGTGATTACAGCCAGTCCCCATGAAAGTGTTCACGCTACGGCGCAGAAACTATCGCAGAACCGCATTGGTGCGGTGGTTGTGGTGAATGAGAAAGGTGGCATCGCGGGGATCGTTTCCGAACGCGATATCGTGCGGGCCCTGGCCGAAAATGGTGCTGCGGCAATGACGCTGACTGTATCCGGCATCATGAGCACGACAGTTAAAACGTGCAAATTTGGTGACAGTGAAATAGACCTTATGGCATTGATGACTACGCACCGCATCCGCCACGTGCCAGTGGTTGACGGTGGCCAACTTGCCGGCATGATTTCAATTGGAGATATTGTGAAGTTCCGCATCGAAGCGATTGAACGTGAAGCGGAAGACATGAAAAGCTATATCGCTTCGGCAGGCTGAGCCTATTTCTTATAGACAAAATCCGGATCAAACAGCTTTTCGTTGTCGATGAACACAAGCTTGCCGTCGACAATTTTACGGTAGAAACAGGACTTGCGACCCGTGTGGCATGCCGCACCATGAGCATCGGGTGTGACTTTGATTTGCAGAACATCCTGGTCGCAATCTGTCAGAATTGAAATGACTGAGAAAGTCTCACCAGAGGTTTCCCCCTTTTTCCACAGGGCACTGCGGGCGCGGCTGTATAGGTGTACGTGACCAGTTGCAATGGTTTTTTCCAAAGCTTCGCGGTTCATGTATGCAAACATCAGCAGTGCGCCATCGCTTGCGTTGGTGAGGATGGCCCCAATCAAACCAGTCTGGTCGAACTTCAGGCTGAGTACTGTTGTTTCGTCAGCAATGCCAGCCATTAAAGCGAGAAGCCGCCTGAAGGTGCGCGTACCAACTCCATGAAGCGGGCTTGCATCACCGGGTTGGTCTTAAACTCGCCGGTGAACTGCGTTGTAATGGTTGCAACATTGCGCTTGCCAATACCACGCATCGACATGCAGGTATGCACCGCTTCAATCATGACAGCAGCACCCTTTGGCTTGAGGCTGGCGCAAATTGTGCTGGCGATTTGCGCGGTCATGGTTTCCTGGGTTTGCAAGCGACGGGCAAAAATTTCAACCACCCGCGCAAGCTTTGAAATGCCAACAACGGCCTCAGTTGGCAGATAAGCGACATGGGCGCGGCCGACAAAAGGCGCAATGTGATGTTCGCAATGGGAGTTGAATTCAATGTCGCGCAGCATGACGATATCATCATAACCGCCAACTTCGGTAAAGGTGCGCGACAGTTCTTTGGCAGGATCTTTGCCGTAACCGCTAAAATATTCATTGAAGGCTTTGGTGACGCGGCGTGGTGTGTCCAGCAAGCCTTCGCGGTTTGGATCATCGCCAGCCCATGCCAGAAGGGTGCGAACCGCAGCCTCCGCCTCTTCCTGCGAGGGGCGCACGAGCCTGGCTTCCAGGGCTTCACGGTGGAATTTCTTGACGATGGCGTCCATGTTGTCTCTACTCTTGGGGTCCGTTAGGTGTTGCTATTACGTAACAGTACCAAAATTGGATTTAGCCCTAAAATGGCTTTGTTAATGTTTGTCGTCTTCCCATATCATGGGGGGCTAAATGTGGCAAATCCGCAATCGACGCGATAATTAAGTCAGCAATTACATGGATGTGTGAATGATCAACGAGATTTACAATAGGAAAATCCTGGAATTTGCCAGTGATATTCCGCATTTGCAACGCTTGGATGCACCAGACGCAACGGCAATTGCCCATTCGAGACTGTGTGGTTCCAAAGTAACCGTCGAACTCAAGATGAGGGATGGCGTGGTAACTGACTTTGGGCAGGATGTGAAGGCCTGCGCTTTGGGCCAGGCTTCCTCATCGGTTATGGGGCGGCACGTGATTGGATCAACCGCTTCGGAATTGCGCGATCTAAAGGCACAAATGTATGCCATGCTGAAAGAGAATGGGCCGGCCCCCACCGGAAAATGGTCGGAATATGAAGCCTTCGTGCCGGTGCGTGATTTTAAAGCCAGGCATGCCTCAACGCTTTTGACATTCGATGCCGTTACAGATGCAATTTCGCAAATTGAGGCCAGGCAACATGAGCACACTTGATCCCAAGACGGTTGAACCTCGGGTAGGCACCAACTATCCAGCGCAGCACGCAGGCGTTATTGCAGGTCGCGAAAAGCGCGTGCTTGGTGACAGGTTTGGACTCACGCAGTTTGGGGTGAACCTGACAACGCTTGCCCCAGGAAGCTGGTCGGCCCACCGCCACTGGCATGAACGCGAGGATGAGTTTGTGTTGGTGATTGAGGGCGAGCTGACACTGGTTGATGATGCGGGCGAGCATCAGTTAGGCACGGGCATGTGCGCTGGTTTCAAGGCCGGGGTTGCCAATGGCCATTGCCTGGTGAACAAGTCCACCCGCCCCGCCACCTATGTCGAAATCGGCACACGGTCGCCTGAGGAAGTGGCACATTATCCTGACATTGATATGCTGGCGGTGAAAGCTGCGGGCAAGTTTACAATGACGAAGAAAGATGGGACGGGTTTTTAGTCTACCTCTTCTTTGCCTCAATATCCTGCGCCCGTGGGAACCTTGACAGCGAATCGCGATCTGTCACGCTCATGTGGTTTCTGGTGTATTGCTCGGAGGCGTCACGCAAAGGCTGGAAATCCCAGGGGAAATGGCCACCGCTTTTGAGGGCTTCAAACATCATGTGGCGTGCGCGTTGACTTTCCAATACGGCTTCATTGATTTTGGGAATATCGAATTTGGCGGTCACCTCAGCGTGGAATTTTCTGGCAATCGGATGGGCACTTGCAAGATTGTGCAACTCATTTGGATCATCGATCAAATTGAAGAGTTGA
>JANMPF010000018.1:0-2783 GCA_031369725.1 Rhodobiaceae bacterium
ACCTTGGGCACGAGGAAATAGTCATCTTCAGTTGCAGGCGCATTGGCCACGGCGGCTTTTGGATTGTTGCCGTCAGTCACCACGTCGTGGCGCATTTTCATTTTGACGGTGACAACGGAAGTGAGCGGCTCCACGCCTGCCACGTCAACTTCATTCAGCTGCTCAATCCAATGGAGAATGGAATTCAGCTCGCCAGCGAGGCGTTCAACATTTTCTTCCTTAACCTTGATGCGGGCGAGCTTGGCAACCCGGCGCACGGTGGCTTGATCAACTGACATGCAAAACCTGACCTGTTAAAATTCTGGCCGCTGATTAGCAGTCTAAGTGCCAACTCGCAACTTGGCTTTCTGAATGCCCTTTTCATCAAAGTTGTCGTCCTTTAGCCACGCTTCAAAGGCCGACCGGGCCTTGGGCCATTCGGTGTCGAGCATGGAAAACCATGCCGTATCGCGGTTGCGGCCCTTGATGATCAAGTGCTGGCGGAAAATGCCTTCAAAAGTGAAGCCGAAACGATCAGCTGCCTTGCGTGAAGGCGCGTTGAGGTGGTCGCATTTCCATTCCAGGCGGCGCACCCCCAAATCATCAAAACAGTAGCGCATCATGAGGTAGATGGCTTCGGTGGCTTCACGGGTTTGCTGAAGTTCCGGCGACATCCAGATATGGCCAATCTCGATAACGCCGTTGGCAGCATCGTTGCGCATGAAAGCGCCCATGCCAACCGCCTTGCCCGTATCGCGGCGGACAAATGCGTAGAACCACGGGTCGCGGGCAGCCTCGCGCTGTTTTACCCATTCGGTGAATTCTTCTGCCGAGGCAAACGGGCCATAACCCATATAGGTCCATACGTGGCCTTCGGGGTCCTTGCCGTCAAGCGAGGCATAGAGGTCGCTTGCGTGTTTAACGGTGGAAACGGGCACAAGGCGCATCCAGCGGCCGTGAATAGGGCGCAAATCCGGCACATTGCCCACCGGCAAGGGATCCACCACAACACCAACAGGGCGCTCTATTTTCTTTGCCATTTTGGGCCTTTCCACAAGCTAATCCTGGGCCATGCAATAACGCAGCTTTACCTGCTTGCCAAATCGTCTAGTTAAGGGCCATGTCCACCCATCTTGTTGCACTCCAGTCCGCTTTGGAAAAACTGCCTGCCAATTCCCGCCTTATGGGACTGGATTTGGGCACGACAACCATTGGCATTGCCACAAGCGACCTTACCCGCCAAATTGCCACGCCCATCACCACCATTGCCCGCAAGAAGTTCACGCCAGACGCAAAAGAGCTTCTAGGCATCGCGGCGCGGGAAAATGTGGGCGTTCTCGTCTTGGGGTTGCCCATCAACATGGACGGCAGCGAAGGACCACGGGCCCAGGCCACGCGGGCTTTTGCCCGGAACCTCGCCAAGCTTACCGACATCGCCATTGTCTATTGGGATGAACGGCTTTCAACGGCTGCCGTTGAACGCATGCTCATTCAAGCCGATGCCTCAAGAGCCAAGCGCGACAAGGTTATTGACAAGCTGGCTGCTGCCTACATTCTGCAATCGGCACTGGACGCCTTGCGGCCTGCTTGACAAAGACCACTCCGCGCCAAGCCTTGGCAATTGGTTTTCCACAGGTTTTACTTGCGGGGGAGGACTTTAGCCCTTACACAGCCAATTTTGATGAACCTCGTATCGCACCGCCTGCAGATTCTCGCCAGTCAGCATTTCCTGGCAGTTGATGATATTTCCCACAGTGAAATCAATGCCCTGCTCGATCTTGCGCAAGCCTATGTGACTGAAGGGACGGCACGACACCGGCAAAGCCAGTTGCTGCAAGGGCAAACCCAGGTAAACCTGTTCTTTGAAGCCTCCACCCGCACCCAAAGCTCATTTGAAATTGCCGGCAAGCGGCTGGGTGCTGACGTCATGAGCATGGCGGTTTCAACATCTGCCATGTCCAAGGGCGAAACGGTTCTTGATACGGCCATGACGATCAACGCCATGCACCCCAATTTCCTGGTGGTGCGGCACCCCTCCTCAGGTGCGGTTGAATTGTTGGCACAAAAAGTTACCTGTGCCGTTATCAATGCCGGTGACGGCCAACACGAACATCCCACGCAAGCCCTGCTTGATGCGCTCACCATCCGCCGGCACAAGATCGTGATTGAAGGATTGAAGATTGCCATTTGTGGCGATGTCCTGCACAGCCGTGTGGCGCGCTCCAACATTCACTTGCTCAACAAGCTTGGGGCGCGGGTTCGTGTCGTTGCCCCATCAACGTTACTGCCAACGGGCATTGCCAATTTTGGGGTGGAAGTGTTCCACACCATGCACGAAGGTTTGCGCGATGCCGATGTGGTGATGATGCTGCGCCTGCAGGTCGAGCGCATGAGCGGCGCGTTCGTGCCGTCGCAGCGTGAATATTACAATTTCTATGGCCTCAATGACGAGAAACTGAAATATGCCAAGCCTGATGCCCTGGTGATGCATCCCGGCCCGATGAACCGGGGCATTGAAATTGACTCGAATGTGGCCGACGGGGCGCAATCGGTTATCCGTGAACAGGTGGAAATGGGTGTGGCAGTTCGCATGGCGGTGCTGGATGCCCTGTCGCGCAATTGGCGGGGCGGGGAGCCCGCATGATTTCTCCGGGGGGAACATCGCAACGCCGGGCCTATGTCAACGGGATGGTTATTGATCCTGTATCAGGTTTGAATGGCCCGGGTGGCATTCTTATCGACGATGGCTGGATTTTGGCGGTTGGACCCAAGGTGACAAGGGAGTCACAGGGTGTTGGCACAAC
>JANMPF010000031.1:0-1795 GCA_031369725.1 Rhodobiaceae bacterium
GAGCACAGTTGGATTGTCACCGATGTGCGCCAGGCCAGCCAAAGCGATGACCACAAACCAAACAAGCGTGATGGGGCCAAAAAAAGTCGCAACGCTTGCAGTGCCGCGCGCCTGTACGGCAAACAGCCCGAAAATGATGACGAGGGTGATTGGCAATACGTAAGGGTCAAGTGCTGGCGTGATGATCTTCAAACCCTCAACGGCAGAGAGCACGGAGATTGCAGGCGTGATCATGGCATCACCATAAAACAGTGCCGCTCCAATCATGGCAAGAATGGGAATGAGTATGATGTTGTTGCCCATCACGCGTTGGGCCAATGCCATAAGCGAGAGCGTTCCGCCTTCTCCCTTGTTATCGGCGTTGAGAAGGATGCCCACGTATTTTACCGTGACGACAAGAATGAGTGCCCAGATGATGAGCGAAAGAACGCCGAGAATGACGGGTTCAGTGATGGGGCCAGTCTTGCCGGTGGCGGCGAGAACCGCCTCGCGCATGGCGTAAAGCGGGCTGGTTCCGATATCGCCGTAAACTACGCCGATGGACCCCAGGGCCAGTATCCAGAAACCTGGCGGCTTGTGGCCGCTCAGGTGAATTGCGGGGTCGTCCGATGCCTCGCCAGTTTGGTCGCTCGTTATTGTCATTTTCGTTCTCCGTTAACTTTGCTGCACTGCAACAAAGGGAGCGTGGCTTTACTCCTTTTCCGGGCAGTTGCACATGCAATGTTGACATGACAGTCGTGTAATGGCGGAAATGACAGTGGCGCTGACGTTTTAGCTGATCGCCAGTACGACGCGTCCGGTAATTGCGCCTTTTCTCATTCTGGCGAAAATTTCTCCAATATTTTCAAGTGGTTGCGTTTCTATGTCGGCTTTAACCAATCCTTGCGCTGCAAAATCTACCGCTTCATTCAAGTCTTGCCGTGTGCTCCTGCCGTTCTTTCGGCATCGTCAATTCCTATTGTGCTGCAAAACTATTGGGGCTTGCCATATCCCAAGCTTTTTGCATATGCGGTGGTGCAACACCACCCAGCAATTCACCGGGGCCCATGCAATGATAGAGTTCCTCGAAACTGATGGAGCGATCAGGTGCAGCGCGCTGCATGAAGTGCGTGGGGCGCAGGTCATGGGGATGGCTGAGGCCCGCAGCGGCAATGATTTCCGTGAGCGCCCTGACGGTTTCGCGGTGGAAGCTTGCCACGCGCTCGGCTTTGTCTGGCACCACAATGGCGCGTTGGCGCAAGGGATCCTGGGTGGCAACACCTGTCGGGCATTTATCAGTGTGGCAATGCTGGGCCTGAATGCAGCCCACGGCGAACATGAAGCCACGCGCAGCATTGCACCAGTCAGCTCCCATGGCCATGACGCGGGCCATATCAAAGGCAGACGTGATCTTGCCGGAGACACCAATCTTGATGCGGTCTCTCAGATTGGCACCAACGAGGGTTGAATGCACGAAGTTGAGGCCATCGCGCAGGGGTGTTCCGATGTGGTCCATGAACTCGAGCGGTGCTGCCCCGGTGCCGCCTTCCTTGCCGTCCACGACAATGAAATCAGGCGTAACGCCGGTTTCCAGCATGGCCTTGATCATCGCCATGAATTCCCAATGGTGCCCGATGCAGAGTTTGAAGCCTACAGGCTTGCCAGCGGAAAGTTCGCGCAATTTTTGAATGAAGCCCATCAGCTCAAGTGGCGTTGAGAAGGCGGAATGGCATGGTGGTGAAATGCAATCCTTGCCCATTTCGACGCCACGAATGCGGGCAATTTCTTCGGTTACCTTGGCCGCGGGCAATACACC
>JANMPF010000034.1:0-2322 GCA_031369725.1 Rhodobiaceae bacterium
CCCTTGGCGTGGAGATCAAAATAGGCGGTGCCGGGCTCGATGGTGAGCTGGTAGAGCGACATGTGGCCTTCCTGCTCGCCCAGTGCGCGGGTGAGTTCCTCGCGCCAGCCATCAAGGGTTTGGCCTGGCCGCGCGTAGATCAAATCGAAGGAGACGCGGGGAAAAACCTTGCGGGCGAGTTTGAAAGCTCTTAGCGCTTCTTCGGGGGTGTGCTGGCGGCCAAGGGCTTGCAAGTCGTTTTCGTTGAGTGCCTGCACGCCGACGGACAGCCGGTTGACGCCTGCCAAGCGGTAGCCGCGGAAGTTTTCGGCTTCAACACTGGTGGGGTTGGCTTCCATGGAAATTTCAACAGTGTCGGCAACCGACCAGAGTTTTGCAATCGCGTCCAGCACGGCAGCTACGGCTGCAGGCGGCATGAGCGAGGGGGTGCCGCCGCCGAAGAAGATGCTGGTGACTTGGCGGCCCTTGGTGGACCCCGCAAACCATTGCAGTTCGGAGACCAGCCCGCGCGCAAACGACATGGCATCCACCTCCTGGTGGCGCACATGGCTGTTGAAGTCGCAATAGGGGCATTTGGCCTTGCAGAATGGCCAATGGACATAGATGCCGAAGGCTGGCTCAGAAGAGGTCACGGAACATCACTTCCAAAGCACGGGCACGGTGGGAGATTTTATTTTTACGCTCGTGCGGCATTTCACCAAAGGTAACGCTTTCGCCATCGGGCACGAATACCGGGTCATAGCCATGGCCCAGGGTTCCGCGCGGTGGCCACACCACATGGCCGGGTGCCCGGCCTTCATAGAAACGTTCGGTGCCATCGGGCCAAATCACGCAGAGGGTGCAGATGAAGGCGGCGCGGCGTTGCCCAGGTATTGTGGCTCCAGCGGCCTGCAGTTTTTCTTCAACCAGCCGCATGGCCATGGGCCAGTCGCGGGTCGGCCCTGCCCAATCCGCCGTATAAACGCCGGGGTCGCCATGCAGGGCATCAACGCAGAGGCCCGAATCATCGGACAGGGCGATCATGCCGCTTGCCTGCATGGCCGAGAGCGCCTTGATGCGGGCGTTGCCGTGAAAGGTATTTTCCGTTTCGACGGGTTCGGGCAAGCCAAGCTCGCCGGCGGAAACCGCATCCACTCCAAAGGGGGCAAATATCTGGCGGAATTCTTCCAGCTTGCCCTTGTTGTGGGTGGCGATGATGATTTTCTGGTTCTTCAGGGACTTCATTTCCGGCAAATTCCAAATGCGGCTTTCGGCAAACTCAACGGAATTGCCGGCGGGGTCACGGATATAGAGCGACCTGCCACCATCGGGCCAATCCACAAGACGCTCAACGGCGACGTTATGTTTGGCGAGATGCTGCTGCCATTGGTCAAGCTCGGCGCGGGAGCTGCGAAAACACACATGGCCTGCACCTGTGGTGCCGTGCGGCGGCGGGCCCTCACTGGCACTTTGCGTGGATGAGAGTTTTGGATTGAAGATGAGCAGCATTTGGTCGCGGTTGCGCAAGAACACAAACCTTGGGGACACTTCCCGATAAAACTCAAGGCCCAAAACCTGCCCATAGAAATGGCGGGCGGCGGGCAAATCCTCCGCATACAGAACAGTTTCGAGGATTGCCCCTGCCCGCATCAAGCAATGGCCGCCTTCTGCATGATGACAAGCTCATCAATGCCCTTGCGCGCCACATTCATCAATTCAAGAAAACGGGCTTGTGAAAATGGCTCGCCCTCGGCGGTGCCCTGGATTTCGACGATGCCGCCTTTGCCTGTCATGACAAAATTTGAATCCGTGTCGGCAGCGGAGTCTTCGATATAATCCAAATCCAGAACCGTTGCCCCTTCGTGGATGCCGCATGAGATGGCGGCAACATGATCCTTCAGCGGCCAGGTCTTGAACATGGAGCGGGCTTGCATCCATTTCAGGCAGTCATGCAAGGCAATCCAGCTGCCGGTAATCGCTGCGGTGCGGGTGCCACCATCAGCCTGGATCACATCGCAATCCAGGGTGATTTGCTTTTCACCCAAAGCGACAAGATCGACGACGGCGCGCAAGCTGCGGCCCACCAGACGCTGGATTTCCTGGGTGCGGCCGGATTGCTTCCCGGCGGAGGCTTCGCGACGCATGCGGTCACCGGTCGAGCGGGGCAGCATGCCATATTCGGCGGTGACCCAGCCTTTGCCGAGGCCCTTCATCCAGGGTGGAACGCGCTCTTCGAGGCTGGCGGTGCAGAGCACATGGGTGTCACCAAATTTCACCAGGCATGAGCCTTCGGCGTGTTTGATGTAGTGGCGCTCGAAACTTACGGTGCGGAGTTGGTCGGGC
>JANMPF010000036.1:0-6576 GCA_031369725.1 Rhodobiaceae bacterium
CCTGCCAAGATACATCACGGCCACGTCATCACTGACATGCTCAACCACTGAAAGGTCATGCGAACTAAAAATATAGGACAAGTTCAACCGCTTCTTCAGGTCGATCAGGAGATTAAGAATCTGTGATTGAATTGAAATATCAAGGGCCGATATCGACTCATCCGCATTACGGTCAAGCCCCACAAGGTCCAGCAGTTCGAGTACTTTGATATTGCGCTCTGCCCTCGTTCCAAGGATTCGATCGCGCGCTCCACTTTGGGATACATATTACTAAATGACCGTCGTTGGGATGATGCGGAATTGCAGTATGACGAAGCGGTTCGACTAAATCCAAATAACGCCGATGTTTTTGCTGAGGTTGCATATTTTTATGTGATCGTCTAGGAACTCTGGTGGCCTATATCCCAAAGCAGAGTGCGCGTTAATCGTGAAGTAATGAACGCACTATTCTCAATTTCAGCGGTCCCCGTTGACATATTAGAACATGTCAGGTGAGTTACGGACATGTCAGTTCATTTATTTTCCCTTGCAAACCGCAAGGCGCTAGTCACTGGTGCCAGTCGCGGAATTGGGCGTGCATTAGCAGAGGGACTTGCGGCAGCAGGTGCGAACGTAGCGGTGGCGGCTCGGGATGTCAGCGCCTTGGAAGGCACTGCAAACACCATCCGCAATCTGGGGCGCGCAGCACACGTGATTCAGATGGATGTGTCCAGTGTTGCAAGCTGCAGGCAAGGTGTGGCCGAAGCTGCCAAAAAACTCAGTGGCCTCGATATTCTGGTGAACAATGCCGGGATGGAACAAGTTTGTGCATCTATTGATGTGGACGAAGCGCTTTGGGACCGCATTATTGACACCAATCTCAAAGGTGCTTTCTTCGTGGCTCAGGCGGCAGCGCGGGTCATGGAGGGTGGCGCTATTCTTAATCTGGCTTCATTGACATCCGAACGGGGTATTCCTAGCGCCGTTCCTTATGGCTCTTCAAAGACAGGTCTTGTCGGTATGACCCGTGCTCTCGCCGTGGAGTGGGCACCCTTAGGTATCCGCGTCAACGCGCTTGAGCCTGGATATTTTCGCACCGCTCTCACGGATATATTTTATCAAAACGCTGACTGGCAGAGGGCCATGCTTGCCAATATACCGCTCCAGCGCTTTGGCGAGTTGAATGATCTCGTTGGCGCAAGTATCTTCCTTTGTTCTGACGCTGCACGCTATATCACTGGTATCTGCCTGCCGGTGGATGGCGGCACTCTTGCTTCTCTTTAAAATGGACCTTCAATGACAAAGAAAATCAATTTCTACGAGCTTGCCAAGCTGACTGTCGAACAACGGAAAAAACTGCAGCAACGCACTGAAGCAGATATCTCTGAATTCGAGAAAAGATCCCGACCAATCGTAGATGCTGTGCGGTTGGAAGGCGACGAGGCGTTGGCACGCTTTGCACGAGCCTTTGACAAAGCCCCCATCAAAGCGAATGAAATTGCTGCAACCGAGGCAGACTTTGCAGCAGCCGAAAAAGCACTGGAACCAAAGGTTCGTGAAGCTATGGAGTTCGCTGCACATTCCATCCGCAAATTTCACAAAGCGCAGATGCCTGAGGAAATGTGGCTCAACGAGATTAGGCCTGGAGTTTTTGCCGGTGATCGGACGCGACCAATCTCTTCGGTAGCGTGCTATGTACCGCGCGGCAAGGGTGCTTTTCCATCTGTGGCATTGATGACAACAATTCCTGCCAAGGTTGCTGGCGTGAAAGACGTGCACATCATCACGCCACCCGGTCCCAATGGAAAGATCGACGACGCAACATTGGTTGCAGCACGCATGGCTGGTGTCTCCACAGTCTTCAAAGCAGGCGGAGCCCAAGGCATTGCGGCGGTGGCCTATGGCACCCAAACCATTCCAAAAGTGGCTAAGGTCATTGGACCAGGAAGCCCTTGGGTGGCGGCAGCCAAGCGGCTCGTTTCCCATCTTATCGATACTGGCTCCCCAGCCGGTCCAAGCGAAGTGATTATTTTTGCCGATGACACTGTCGACGGTGCACTCGCTGGCCTTGATCTGCTGATTGAAGCCGAACACGGACCAGACAGTTCAGCCTATCTGATTACCTGGAGCAGAAAAGTCGCAGAACGAGCCGTGGCCGCGATACCCGGTTATTGGAAGCAGATGGGCGAACAGCGCGTGTTGTTCTCCTCCACTGTTCTCGGTGGGCCGATTGGTGGCGTGATACTTGCCCATGATGAGGACGATGCCATTGCGTTTTGCAATGAATATGCACCCGAGCATCTCGAAGTGCTCTCTAAGGAGCCTTTTGCCTATCTCGGTCGGCTCGAAAATGCTGGCGAAATTCTGCTTGGCGAATACACGCCGACAACCTTGGGCAATTACGTCGTTGGTCCTGATCATGTGTTGCCCACAAGCGGTTGGGCTCGCACGGCATCAGCTGTTTCCGTGTTCGATTTTGTTAAACGCAATTCAATTGCCTATGTCACCAGCATGGGCTATCCGGAACTTGCCAAGCACGCGCACGCCCTTGCAACTTATGAGGGTTTTGAGGCCCATGCCAATGCCGTATCAAAGACGCGCGATGCTATTCTGAAGCGTTGATACGGATCAGCGTTTTGAGGCCGTCAGCATTGCCTGCTGCAATTCTGGCATAGGCGTCGGGAACGTCATCTAGCGTGATTTCCCGGTCAATAAGCTGTGCGATCATGGCAGCGCAGTCTGGCAGCAGTGCAATGGCATCTAGAAATTCATTTTGAAAAGCGTGACAGCCGATCAAGGATAACTCGCGTTCAACCAATATGTTGGGGTCAATCTCGAGCGTGCCATGCGAAATTCCAACAAGTGCAATGGAAGCTCCTCCGGACACACAAGTGAAAATCGCACGCAATGCCGCAATACTGCCCGTTGCTTCAATTGCAGCTTTAACCCCGCGTCCCTGTAAAGCACAGTTGATATGTTTTTGGTCCAAGGTGACAGTGCGGGCAGCGGTGACAGTTGCAACGAGTTTAGCTCGCTTTTCATTTTGGTCGGCGACCAGGACAGGTCCAAATCCCAGATGCGCCAGAATGACAGCAGCAAACCCTCCGATGGGGCCGCAGCCCGCAATAAGCACGGGTTCATTTTTCTCAAGACGCAGACGCCGCACGGCATGAAGTGCCACAGCAAAGGGTTCGGCTGTTGCGGCGATTTGTGCTGCAAGGGTTGCAGGAATCTTATGCAAAAGTTTTTCGGGCAAGATGATCTCTTCGGCAAAACAACCATCGCATGCCTCGCCAATAAAGCCTAATCTTTCACACAATTGTCGCTTACCTTCTTGACAAGGACCACAATCACCACACCAAAATCGCGAATCCGCAGCCACGACATCGCCCACTTTGAGAGTGGATGCTCCGGCACCGATTTCTGTCACAATGCCTGTGAACTCGTGACCCACGATGGAAGGCGCACGGGTGATCCATTGTCCTGTCTTAAAATTGTGCAAATCCGAACCGCATATGCCCGCAAAAGTAACACAGACTCGCACCCAGCCAGCTGGGGGCGACGGCGGACGCGAGACGTTTTCGACCCGCAGATCCCCTTTTGCGTAAAGTCGGACTGCCTTCATGGTCATGGTGTCTCCGATCCAGTTGACGTATCACGGGTTTTAATATCAAACTGAAACCCTTAACAAACAAAAAGGGTTCGTCATGAATAGTAAACTCACCCGCCGCAATGTCTTAAAGGCTGGCTTTGCAACTGCAGCATTGGCAGGTCTTACGCGAATTGTTGTCGCCGAGGACATGCCGATGAAGCCCGAAGCAGGTACGCTGAAGATGGGGCTGAATCCATGGCTTGGTTATGGCCAGTGGCACATTGCTGCCAAGAAAAACTTTTTCAAAGCGCAAGGTTTAGAGGGCGTAGAGTTGGTCAACTTCACAACTGATGCCGATTTGAACGCGGCTCTCGCCTCCGGACAATTGCAATGCGGCAATATCGCCACCCACACGGCCATGAATTTTATTGCTGCCGGGCTGCCGATCAAAATCGTTCTCTTGATGGATGTATCCACCAAGGCAGACGCAATGATCTCTGATGGATCGGTTACCGACATAAAGGGGCTTAAGGGTAAGCAAGTTGCACTTGAAGAAGGCACCACGAGCGACATTCTTTTAAACTATGCGCTTGCGCAGAATGGCATGACCATTGCCGACGTTCAGAAAGTGCCAATGCCGGCTGCAGATGCAGGATCGGCGCTGATTGCAGGCAAAGTGCCTGTGGCAGTGACCTATGAGCCATATTTGACGCTTGCTATGCAGCAGAACCCGAAGACGAAGATGATCTATAGTGCTGGCGAAAACCCCGGCCTCATTTCAGACGTACTTGTTGTCACTGACGAATTTCTCAAGAGCAAACCCGGTCAAATTGTTGCCTTAGTGAAGGCCTGGGGTGCAGCTGTTGATGACTACCGCAAAGATACGCCAGGTGGACGCGCCATCATTTCGGAAGCAGTTGGAGCTAAGCCTGATGAACTCACAACCGCGTTTGATGGTGTGACCTATTACTCCTTGGCCGAGAACAAGACGGAGCTTGGTGGAAACTTCACTTCGACAGTCATTCCGGAAGTCCACAAGGCAGCGCGCGCAGCTGGCATTTTGCAGGCAGATGTCGATCTCACAACTGCAATTGACGCACGGTTTGTGGATGCCGCATCCAAATAGAAAGGCTGGTCGGCGCCGCCTCTTCGCCCTTAGTGAAAAAATCAGTACGGGAGAATTCCTTGGCATCGCTGCCACGGTTTTTGCCGTGCTTGCATTGCTATGGTTTTTAACAACCGCTGCGGGCCTTGTGAGGCCCCTGTTTTTGCCTTCACCTGCGCAAGTGTTTGACCGTCTTGCAGAACTATGGTCCAGCGGCCAATTATTCGCCGACATGGGGATTAGCATCTACCGCATCACGTTGGGGTTTTTGATATCAACAATCATTGCACTTCCCATCGGCATACTAATCGGTTGTTATCGCAGCTGGGAAGCAGCCATTGAACCCTTCGTTGATTTCATTCGCTATATGCCCGTGGTTGCCTTCGTGCCGTTGACCATTCTATGGACTGGAATCGGTGACGTTCAAAAAATCCTCATTCTCTTCATCGGCACATTTTTTCAGCAAGTACTGCTCGTTATGGACAATGTTAAAGCCGTACCCCGCGATTTCGTCAAACTCGGCCGCACCCTGCAAATGCCGGAATGGCGTATTCTAAAATCCATCGTTCTGCCTTCCGCCATGCCCGCGATCTGGGATTCAATGCGTATCTGTCTGGGTTGGGCTTGGACCTGGCTGGTCGTCGCCGAACTCGTTGCGGCGAACTCAGGCCTTGGCTATCGCATCACTACGGCGCAACGTCATTTTCAAACCGATCTCATCTTTGGTTACCTGCTGATCCTAGGCATTCTCGGTCTCGTAACGGATCAGGCCATGAAATATGCGGGCCACAAGATTTTCAGGTATCTCGATGTCCGTTGATAAGCTAGTGATTTCGCGTCTTTCAAAGACCTTTCGTAGTGATCGCGGATCGACTGTGGCACTGGATGGCATTGACCTCACGGTAAGTGAAAACGAATTCGTGGCGTTGGTTGGAACATCCGGGTGCGGTAAGTCCACGCTGCTTTCAATTGCCGCGGGGCTCGAAAGCCACGATGATGGCCGCATCACAATTGATGGTGAAGATATTGTGGAGCCAGGCCTAGACCGCGGCGTGGTATTTCAGAGTTACACGCTTTTGCCGTGGCTCACGACAATTCAGAATGTTGAGTTCGCTTTACGTGCTGCTGGAAAGTCAAAGCGCGATGCAAGGGAAATAGCTCAATCCCATTTAGAGCTCGTTGGTTTGCAAGGTTTCGAGAACGCTTTTCCAGCAGAACTGTCAGGGGGCATGAAACAGCGCGTCGCGATCGCTCGCGCGCTCAGCTACCGCCCCAAAATGCTGCTGATGGACGAACCTTTTGGTGCCCTTGATGCGCTAACCCGCCACCACATGCAGGAACTCCTTACGGGAATCTGGGAAAAACACCGCCTTACGGTGCTGTTTATCACCCATGACGTAGAAGAGGCAGTTTATCTCTCAGACCGTGTGGCAGTGATGACAAATCGCCCCGGTCGCATCAAGACCATTGTACACATCGACCTGCCGCGACCGCGCCATTACGACATGGTCGCAACCCCCGAGTTTCAACATCTGTACCGCGTCGTGCTTAACGCGATCCGAACTGAATCACTCGTTGCTGCATCTCTGCAAGATGCGTTGCAGTGATCCCTCAAAAAGTTTCCCTGAACGAGCGTCACTTGTTCGCCATTGTTGCAGTGCATATAGTGCGATGCAATATAACTGCAGCCGCGAGGGCGTTCACCTATGAGCATTCAAAAGCAAGTCGCCGCTTGGTTGGGGGCAGACACCTCCAAGTCCGGCTGGCCGCCACCACGCCTCTCTGTTGGGCTGCAAGGGGGCGGTTCATTCGGTGCCTTCGCTTGGGGCGTCCTGGATCGTCTGCTCGAAGAGGAAACTCTCGCTTTCGATGCGCTGAGCGGCGCCAGTGCCGGGGCAGT
>JANMPF010000057.1:0-2889 GCA_031369725.1 Rhodobiaceae bacterium
AGCATCCCTCAGCCCCAGGAACCGCGCCATATCCGATACCCGCCGCGTGCTCACCTATTACCGCCTGTCGCCGGATGGAAAGCGCATGATCTTCGGGGGCCGGGCGAAATTCGGCCATACGGACCCCGTTGAAACGGCACCCATACTCTACCGTTTCATGCTGGATCGATTTCCACAGTTGCAGGGCGTCAAGATCACCCATGCCTGGACAGGCAATGTGGCCTTTACATTGGATGAACTTCCCCACATGGGAAAATTTGAAAACCTGCACTACGCGCTGGGCTGCAATGGTTCGGGCATAGCCATGATGACCTATCTTGGCCAGCAAACTGCCAAAAAAGTTGCCGGCAAATCCAATCGTGTTTGCGCCTTCGATCAGCCAGAATTCCCAAGCCATCCACTTTATACCGGCAACACCTGGTTCCTGCCGTGGGTCGGAAGGTATTTCAGGACGCGTGATTGGATTGACCGGCAGTTGGGCTAGCTACCCGCACTTGGCCTGCAAGGCCCACTTGCCACCAGCATAGGCCGGTACACCGGTCAACTTTCCGCGCTGACCATCGGGACAGGCGTAATAAGCCAGTGACGATGTGGCAATGTTTGTTGCATCTTTTTGCTGTTTGGGGCCAAGGCCAGACACATTCATGTCGAACACCATCTGGGCCTCATTAAAGGAATAATCCAATTGATAGTTCTTGCCATTGTAAAATATCGGTTCCGAGCGGGACGTGGTCTGTACACTAGGTGCCACGTGTGAAACTTCGATTTTGGACTTGGTCGTGCAAGCCGTTAGCAGGGCAAGTCCACTGCCAATGATGATCAGTTTTTTCATGGCCGCCCTTATGCCCGTGATGTCTCGACGCGGCAAGCCCGGCATGGCATATCTCCCGGCATGACAAAATTTGTTCCAGCCTCCCTTCTGGTTGCGCGTACCAATGCCGCCGATGAAGGCGCCATCATTCGCATGGCCCAGAAATCGCGTGATTTGCGCAGCGCCGGCCACGACATTGTAAGCCTCACGGTGGGCGAGCCTGATTTTGATACGCCAGATAACATTCAACGCGCCGCAACGGCTGCGATGAAGGCAGGTTTTACTCACTATTCGCCAGTTGCTGGCATTCCCGAATTGAAGATAGAAGTATCCAAAAAGCTAAAGGTCGAGAATGGCCTTGATTACTCACCAGCCGAAATTGTGATGACAAACGGTGCCAAGCAGGCAATCGCCAACGCCATTTTGGCGCTCATCGACCACGGCGATGAAGTAATCATGTTGGCACCCTTTTGGGTGTCATATGAAACTGCGGTGCGATTTGCTGGCGGCGTTCCTGTTGTCCTGTATTCTGACATCAGTGAGAACTACAAGGTTCCCGCCGCCAGCATTGCTGCCGCAGTAACGTCCCGCACCAAACTTTTGGTATTGAATTCACCAAGCAACCCATCAGGTGCCGTTTGGTCCAAGGCTGAGCTTGCGGAAATTGCCGCCATTGTTCTCGCCCATCCGCAGATGATGGTGTTGTCTGACGAGATTTATGAATACATCATTTTTGAAGGCGAAATGAATTCCATCGGCAGCCTGCCCGGAATGCGCGAGCGCACCATCACCGTTAACGGATTTTCCAAAAGCTTCGCCATGACCGGCTGGCGCCTGGGTTACGCGGCAGCAGTTGAACCCATAGCCAAGGCCATGGCGCGCATTCAGGGTACAGTCACCACAGGGGCCAACCAGTTTGTGCAGCGCGCAGCAATTGAAGCGCTTACAGGTCCGCGCGATGCGGTTGAAGCCATGCGCCTGCGTTACAAAAATCGGCGCGACATGGTGCTGGCTGCCCTGAAGAAAATAAATGGCGTCAGGATTGGTGCAATCCCCGCCACCTTTTATGCCCTGCCCGACGTATCCGCCCTGCTCGGCAAAAAGTCCGGCAACCATGTGCTGGACACACCAGAGGCCCTGTGTGATTGGCTGTTGGAAAGCCATGGTGTGGCCGTGGTGCCGGGCACAGCTTTTGGCGCTGCAACTTCGATCCGGCTTTCATTTGCTGCCAGCGAGGCAGATATCGAAAAGGCGTTGAGCCGCTTAGGCGGAGCGTTGAACGGATTAAGCTAACATGACCACCCACAAGTTCCGCCATTTCGGCACCCTATATTCGTCATTCCGGTGCCCTATATTCGTCATTCCCGCGCACCCATCACCAGCCGCCATCCGCTACGCCCACCACCATTCGTCATTCCGGCGCACGCCGGAAGGTGGATTCACATTCGGAGTGCAACACCAAATTGAGATTAAGATGTCGCCATGGGAACCAGATATCAACAGCTTAACCTCGAAGAAATCCGGTGGTGGGTAAAGGAAGAGCCCTCATCCCAGCCGTTTTGGAGAAACTGCTGGGATGAGGGTCCTTTCTTTACCCCCGCTTCAGCGCGCGATTAACCCCGCTCACTACCGCCTTCAAGCTCGCCACCACGATGTTCTTGTCAATGCCGATGCCGAAGAGCGAACTCCCATCCGCCAGACGCAGTTCCACATACGCAATCGCCGCGGCATTCGCTCCGTGCCCCATGGCGTGCTCGCGGTAGTCTGCCACGTCGAATGCGAGGCCACTTTCTTTTCGCATGGCGTCGACAAATCCGTCGACCGGGCCGTTGCCGTGGCCGTGGATGGATTTGTGTTTGCCGTTGACCGCAATCTTCGCGGTCAAATTCTGGTCGCCGTGGTCGGACTTGGCGTTGTGCTCGATGAAGCCATAGAGGCCGTTGCCTTCCAGGTATTCCGCCTCGAAGGCGCGCCACAGCCGGTCAGCGGTCAACTCCACCCCTTCACTATCGGCAATGGCCTGCACCACCTTCGAGAACTCGATTTGCGCCCGGCGCGGCAGCTCGATGCCGTGTTCG
>JANMPF010000063.1:0-5139 GCA_031369725.1 Rhodobiaceae bacterium
GTGGCCCATTTCCTATGAAGGCCAGTCGGACACTGCCTGCTTTGACAATGCGCTCGAATTCCTCACCATGGGTGGATACTCCCTGCCGCATGCCATGATGATGCTGATCCCGGAGGCCTGGGCCGGCAATCCCCTGATGGATGAAGACCGCCGCGCTTTTTATGAGCATCACGCTGCCCTGATGGAGCCATGGGACGGACCTGCCGCCATGACCTTCACCGACGGAAAATTGATTGGTGCAACGCTCGACCGCAATGGCTTGCGTCCGGCGCGTTATCTCACAACCGATGATGGTTTTGTGCTGCTGGCTTCCGAAATGGGTTGCCTGCAATTTGCCGAGGAACGCATTACCCACAAGTGGCGCCTGCAGCCCGGCAAGATGCTGCTCATCGACCTTGAGCAGAAGCGCATAATCTCCGATGAAGAGTTGAAGAAGTCCCTTGCAACGGCGCACCCCTACAAGGATTGGCTGAAGCGCACGCAAGTCGTGTTGCGCGATCTGCCGAAGGCCAAGACCAAGCGGCCCAAGATTACGGTACCATTGCTCGACCGCCAGCAAGCCTTTGGTTATAGCCAGGAAGATTTGAAAGTGCTCATGGCCCCCATGGCGCAAACGGGACAAGAGGCCTTGGGTTCCATGGGCAATGACGCGCCCATTTCGGTTTTGTCCGACAAGGCCAAGATGCTGGATACCTATTTCAAGCAGAACTTTGCGCAAGTCACCAACCCGCCGATTGACCCCATCCGTGAGGAGCTGGTGATGTCGCTTGTGTCGTTCATCGGGCCGCGGCCAAACCTGCTTGATCTTGAAGGCACCTCCAACCACATGCGGCTGGAGGTTTCACAACCCATTCTCACCAATGACGATCTTGAGCGCATCCGCTCCATCGGCCGGGTGAGCGAGAATCCGTTCAGGACGGCAACGCTCGACATCACTTATGATGTGGCAAACGGTGCTGACTACATGGAAGCCGCCCTTGACAGCGTGTGTGCGCTTGCCGAGCGCGCCGTGCGCGATGGTTTCAACATCATCATCCTGTCGGACCGTTCAGTATCGGCCGAGCGTGTGCCAATTCCTGCCCTGCTTGCCACATCAGCCACGCATCACTACCTTATACGCAAGGGCCTTCGCACCTCGGTGGGCCTCGTTGTTGAATCTGGCGAGCCCCGCGAAGTGCACCAATTCTGCACACTTGCAGGCTATGGCGCAGAGGCCATAAACCCATACCTTGCTTTCGAAACACTGGAAGGCATGTTGCCGCAGCTTGAAGAGGAGGTAACGGCCTACGAAGCGGTGAAGCGTTACATCAAGGCTGTCGACAAGGGCATTCTCAAGGTCATGTCCAAGATGGGCATTTCCACATATCAATCCTATTGTGGCGCGCAGATTTTTGATGCCATCGGCCTGTCAACGGAATTTGTTGACAAGTATTTCACCGGAACCGCCACGCAAATTGAGGGTGTGGGCCTGGCGGAAATTGCCACCGAGATATTCAACCGGCATGAGGATGCCTTCGGGATGAATCCGGTTCTCAAGTCTTCGCTGGACGTTGGCGGTGATTACGCGTTGCGCATCAGGGGTGAAGCGCACGTATGGAATGCCGACACGGTTTCAAACCTGCAACATGCGGTGCGCGGCAATTCGGTTGAGAAGTACCGGGTGTTTGCAAAGCATATCAATGAGCAATCCGAACGCCTCAAGACCATGCGCGGGCTCTTCAAGATCAAAACCGCCGGGGAGATGGGTGCTACGCCCGTTGAACTTGACGAGGTTGAAAGCGCAAAGTCCATTGTAAAGCGTTTCTCGACGGGTGCGATGTCCTTCGGTTCGATCAGCCGTGAAGCCCACACAACCCTGGCCATTGCCATGAACCGCATTGGCGGCAAATCCAACACAGGCGAAGGCGGCGAAGAGGCAGACCGTTTTGTGCCGCTGCCCAATGGCGACTCGATGCGGTCCGCCATCAAGCAGGTGGCTTCCGGCCGTTTTGGTGTCACAGCCGAATACCTGGTCAATTCCGACATGATGCAAATCAAGATGGCCCAGGGTGCAAAGCCCGGCGAAGGCGGGCAATTGCCTGGCCACAAGGTGGACAGTGTTATTGCCAAGGTGCGCCATTCCACGCCGGGTGTTGGCCTCATTTCACCACCACCGCATCACGACATCTATTCCATCGAAGATTTGGCCCAGTTGATTTACGATTTGAAGAACGTAAACCCGGCGGGCCAGGTTTCAGTGAAGCTGGTGTCGGAAGTGGGTGTAGGGACAGTTGCCGCAGGCGTTTCAAAGGCGCACGCGGACCATGTTACCATTTCCGGTTACGAAGGCGGAACGGGGGCTTCACCGCTCACCTCCATCAAGCATGCCGGATCGCCGTGGGAAATCGGTTTGGCCGAAACCCAGCAAACGCTGGTTGCCAATGACCTTCGCGGCCGGATTGCCGTGCAGGCCGATGGCGGCATTCGCACGGGGCGCGATGTGATGATAGCAGCCCTGCTGGGGGCTGATGAAATCGGCTTTGCAACGGCGCCGCTCATCGCAGTTGGTTGCATCATGATGCGCAAGTGCCATTTGAACACCTGCCCGGTTGGGGTTGCGACGCAAGATCCGGAACTGCGCAAGCGCTTCAAGGGCCAGCCTGAGCATGTGATCAACTATTTCTTTTTTGTGGCGGAAGAACTGCGCGAACTGATGGCGGGCATGGGCATCAAGACTTACAGCGAGCTTATCGGTGCCACGGAATGGCTCGACCAACAGGAAGCGATCAGCCATTGGAAGGCGCGCGGTCTCGACTTCTCGAAAGTATTTGCCAAGGCTGACGTGCAGGGACCAATTGCCACCCGGCGCGTTTCGGCGCAGAACCACAACATTGAGCATATCCTGGATCGCAAGTTGATTGCCGAAGCCATGCCTGCCCTTGAGGGCGGAAAGCCCGTTGTCATTACATCCAAGATCAGAAACGCCGACCGCACGGCAGGCGCCATGCTTTCGGGTGAAGTGGCAAAGCGATTTGGCCATGCCGGTTTGCCGGAAGACAGCATTACCGTGAAATTCGAGGGTGTGGCCGGCCAAAGCTTTGGTGCCTGGGCAGCGCATGGGGTAACACTTGAGCTCACAGGCGAGGCCAACGACTATGTCGGCAAAGGCCTCTCCGGTGGCAAGCTGATCGTGAAACCGCACGACAAGATCGGATTTGTCCCGGAAAAATCCATCATCGCGGGCAACACACTGCTCTATGGTGCCATTACCGGCGAATGCTATTTGCGTGGCATGGCCGGGGAACGTTTTGCGGTTCGCAACTCCGGTGCTGTTGCCGTTGTTGAAGGTGTGGGCGACCATGGCTGTGAATACATGACGGGTGGTTGTGTATTGGTGCTGGGTGACACAGGCCGCAACTTTGCCGCTGGCATGTCCGGCGGTGTGGCTTACGTGCTTGATGAAGCAGGTGACTTTGCCCAGCGCTGCAATCTCACCATGGTTGACCTGCAACCCATTCCGGAAGAAGACGCCACAATCGAAAAGCTGCACCACCACGGTGGCGATCTCGAAGGCCACGGCCTGGTGGATGTGACTGCCCATATGGACAAGAATGACGGCACGCGCATTTGGGAATTGCTGGCGCGGCACTACAAATACACCAACTCGTCACGTGCCAAAACCATCATTGATAACTGGGCACAGTATCTGCCGAAGTTTGTGAAAGTGATGCCTGTTGAATATGCGCGTGCACTGGCGGATTTGGAAATAGCACAGGAAACCAGCAATGGCATGACCATCGGTATCAAGAGGGGCGCATAATGGGAAAAGTTACAGGCTTTCTTGAGATTGACCGGCAGGAGCGGAAATATGCGCCGGCGGCTGATCGGGTGCGCCACTATAATGAATTCATCATTCCGCTTTCCGAAGAGGGAACCCGCAACCAGGCGGCGCGCTGCATGGATTGTGGAATTCCCTATTGCCACAACGGCTGTCCCGTAAATAACCAGATTCCGGATTGGAATGATCTGGTTTACAACAACCGCTGGGAGGAAGCCTCGCGCAACCTGCACTCGACCAACAATTTCCCTGAGTTTACCGGCCGCATTTGCCCGGCTCCTTGCGAGGCATCATGCACGCTGAACATTGACGATAACCCGGTCACCATCAAATCCATCGAATGCGCCATTGTTGACCGGGCCTGGGCTGAAGGCTGGTTGAGGCCCGAAATTGCCGCGGAAAAAACCGGCAAGAAGGTGGCCGTTGTTGGTGGGGGACCTGCGGGTTTGGCGGCCGCCCAGCAACTGGCACGGGCTGGCCACAATGTTCATCTGTTTGAGAAGAACCGCAAGGCAGGCGGCCTCATGCGCTACGGCATTCCGGATTTCAAAATGGAAAAGCACCATATTGACCGGAGGGTCAAACAGATGGAAGCCGAAGGTGTAACTTTCCACTATGAAACCTACATCGGTGTGACACAGGACGCACAACAACTCGTCGGCAGTTTTGATGCCTTGCTGATGACAGGGGGGGCTGAGAAGTCACGTGACCTTGCCATTCCCGGCCGTGAACTTTCCGGCGTTCATTTCGCCATGGAGTTCTTGCCACAGCAGAACCGCCGCAATTCGAAGGAATCGCCACTGGATAACACGCCCATACTGGCTGGCGGCAAGCATGTGGTGGTGATTGGTGGTGGCGATACGGGCTCTGATTGCATCGGCACATCACACCGGCAAGGCGCTTTGTCTGTCACCCAACTTGAAATCATGCCGCGCCCGCCTGACAAGGAAAACAAACCCGTGGTATGGCCAGACTGGCCCCTGAAATTCCGTACCTCATCCAGCCAGCAGGAGGGTGCTGAGCGTGACTTCTCGGTGGTCACAAAATCATTCTCCGGTGAAAACGGTGACGTGAAAAAACTTAACTGTGTAAGGGTAGATGGCAAGATGCAGCCCATCGCTGGCACTGAATTTGAAATCAAGGCAGACCTTGTGCTTCTTGCCATGGGTTTTTTGGGGCCCGTCAAGGAAGGCATGGTGGAATCACTTGGCGTGAAGCTTGATGGCCGCAGCAATGTGGAAGCCAACATGCTGAATTACAAAACCAGCCAGCCAAAAGTGTTCTCAGCAGGCGACATGCGGCGCGGCCAATCGCTGGTTGTT
>JANMPF010000128.1:0-4287 GCA_031369725.1 Rhodobiaceae bacterium
CAAAAGGTGCCGACCAGATTCGATAGTGGAAATAGATCTGTCCGTGGGCGCGCACCTGGGGTGAGCCACCGATCAAGTCGAAGGCGACTTTCTCAATCAAAGTACTGGCCACCAAGAGGAACAATCCGGCGGCCGAGGCAATTGCGATGGCCCGCCAAAAGACTGCCGTCAATTCGGCACTATCGCCAGCACCCACGGCTTGGGCCGACAAGCCGCCGGTTGAAAGGCGCAGGAAGCCAAATCCCCAGAACAGGAAAGAAAAAATCAGGGAGCCAATCGCAATGGCACCGATGTAATAGGCCTCAGGCAACTGGCCGATAACAGCCGTATTGACCACGCCAATAAGCGGTTCAGTCATGTTTGACAGCATGATTGGCACGGCAACCGCGAGCACGGAGCGATGGGTGATGGGTAAGGCAGCTTGCATGGAACGCGTGTTGCTTTAGGCGGGGCCACAAGTCAAGTTAAGCGCATGAGTCTGTTGCCACCAAAATTTCAGGGCTGGTTTGCGGCGCGGGGATGGAGCCCCCGGGCCCATCAATTGGCCGTTCTGGAACATGCAGCACGGGGTGAAAGCGCCCTGCTCATTTCACCAACGGGTGGGGGTAAAACGCTCGCCGGATTCTTGCCAAGCCTGGTGGAATTATCCGAACCGCACGAACGCCACGGCATTCACACGCTGTATATTTCGCCACTTAAGGCGCTGGCTGTCGATATCGCGCGAAATCTGGAGGCTCCGGTGAACGAGATGGGGCTGCCCATTTCAATTGAAACCCGCACCGGCGACACGCCGCATGCAAGGCGAAAGCGGCAACGGGAAAACCCGCCGGATATTCTGATCACCACACCAGAACAGCTGTCCCTGCTGATTGCCGATGCCGGTGCGGCCCACATGCTGGGCCACCTCAAGGCCATTATTCTTGATGAACTTCATTCCATGGTAACGTCAAAACGCGGGGTGTTGCTGTCGCTGGCGCTTGCAACAGTGCGGACCTTTGCGCCTGGTGCGAGGTGCATTGGCTTATCGGCAACTGTTGCGGACCCGCAAGCCTTGCAGAGCTGGCTTGCACCAAGTGGCGCCCCCGCAGCGCCGCTGATCATGGGAAGCAGTGGTGCCAAGCCTAATATACATATCCTGAAATCAGCAGAGCGGGTGCCTTGGTCGGGCCATTCCTCGCGCTATGCCATAGCTGACGTTTACCAAGCCATCGGCCAGGCAAAGATGACGCTGATATTCGTGAACACGCGCAGCCAAGCGGAAATGACGTTTCAAGCCTTGTGGGAAGCCAATGAGGACCTTTTGCCAATTGCGCTGCATCACGGCTCACTTGATGTGGGCCAACGGCGCAAAGTCGAGGCGGCAATGGCTGCTGGAAAATTGCGGGCTGTCGTTTGCACGTCAACGCTGGATCTTGGCATCGACTGGGGTGATGTCGACCTGGTTATTCACCTGGGTGCTCCCAAGGGCTCAAGCCGCCTGCTGCAGCGCATTGGCAGGTCCAACCACCGTCTCGACAGTCCCAGTGAAGCATTGCTGGTTCCATCAAACCGGTTTGAGGTTTTGGAATGTGAGGCGGCGCTGCAGGCGGCAAGCGAGAATGCCCAGGATACGGAATATCCGGCAGTGCTCAAGCTTGATGTCCTGGCGCAGCATGTTTTAGGACGGGCCTGCGGCGGGCCATTTGACGCGGATGCGTTGTTTGCGGAAGTGACCAGCGCCTGGACCTACCGGAATTTGACCCGCGGTGATTTCGATGCGGTTGTCGAATACGTGGCAACCGGTGGTTACGCGCTCAAAGCCTACGAGAAGTATGCCAAACTCAAACGCCAGGCGGATGGAAAGTGGCGTTTGACCCATCCCCTCATTGCGCAGCAATACCGCCTGAATATGGGCACCATTGTTGAAGCCGAAATGCTGAAAGTGCGTATCGCCAGCGTGAAGCGGCGAATGGGCAAGCGCATCGTCACGGGTGGGCGCAGTTTGGGTGAACTTGAAGAATGGTTCCTCAGCCAGCTTTCGCTTGGTGACACGTTTCTGTTTGCCGGCGAAGTGTTGCGGTTTGAGGGACTTGACGAGTTTGGTGCACTTGCCAGCCGGACATTTGATGTGGACCCGATGATCCCTTCCTACCAGGGCGGGAGATTTCCGCTATCGACTTATCTCGCAACGCGGGTGCGGGAAATTTTGAGTTCGCCGGAGAAATGGAAATCACTGCCGGCCCAAGTGCAGGAATGGTTATCGGCGCAACGCTGGAAATCCCTGGTGCCACAGGCCCACCAGATGCTGGTCGAAACATTCCCGCGTGCCGACAAGCATTATCTCGTATGCTATCCATTTGAAGGGCGGCTTGCCCAGCAAACTCTAGGCATGCTGCTCACGCGGCGGCTGGAACGCTGGGGTGCCCAGCCCCTGGGGTTTTCAGCATCGGAATACGCTGTGGTCATCTGGACGGTGCGCGACCTTTCGCTGATGATTTCAACGGGCAGGCTTTCGCTGCAAAAACTGTTTGACGAAGACATGCTGGGTGACGACCTTGAGGCTTGGCTGGCGGAATCAAACCTGATGAAACGCACTTTCAGAAATGCCGCCATCATAGCCGGGTTGATTGAGAGGCGCTGGCCGGGCCAGGAAAAGACAGGGCGGCAGGTCACGGTGAATTCTGACCTGATCTATGATGTTTTGCGTTCGCATCAGCCTGACCATATTTTGCTGCGCGCAGCATGGGACGATGCGGCGGACGGGCTTATCGACATTCACCGCCTGGGTGGCCTTTTGAAACGCATCAAGGGCCAGATCGTTCACAGTGCGTTGGACACTGTTTCGCCGCTCGCTGTCCCGGTGCTGCTTGAGATATCACGCGAATCAATTTACGGCGAGGCGCATGATGCCCTTCTCGCCGAAGCCCAAGGTTCCCTTGTCGATGAGGCGATGCGGCTTGTCTAGGGAACACCGCATCACCCTTGCCGGGCTGGATTTCATTCCGGAATTATCGGGAGCACTATATGTTCCGGACATCAAAACCTTGCTGGTTGCCGATTTGCATTTGGAGAAGGCCTCCAACATGGCGCGGCGCGGCATACATTTGCCGCCCTATGACACACGCGCTTCGCTCACGCAATTGCAGGCGGTGATCGCTGTCACGCAACCTCGGCAAATGATTTTTCTCGGCGACAGTTTTCACGACAATGATGCACGCGAGCGCATCGATGCGGATGATCTTGCGACCTTGCGTGACATGACCCAACGGGTCGAGGCCGTTTGGATTACGGGAAATCACGACCCGCATCCCCCCACCGATATTGGCGGGCGCATTGTCAATGAGGTTGTCCTGGGTTCAATCACGCTGCGGCACGAACCAAAAGATCTGGACGAGGGTGAATTCGAAATCGCGGGTCATTTGCATCCTGCTGCTGGTGTTAGCCAAAGGGGAAGGCATATCCGCTGCAAATGTTTCATTGCCAATGCGACCCGCGTCATCATGCCGGCATTTGGGAGTTTCACGGGTGGGCTAAGTATTTCAGCGGCCCCTTTCAACTACGCGTTTGGCAAGAAAGATTATCATGTCTGGATGTTGGGGGACCGCGCGATTTACAAACTGCCTGCTACCCGCGTCAGCTAATCGTCAGGCGCACCAACATCGAGCTGAGCGCCAATACTGCGCCAACGGTGAGCAGCATCCGGAACTTTGCAAACCACTCGGGAAGATGATTTTGTTCCACGCTGAGAATATCCCACAAGGCCTGCAGGAGAAATCCTGCAATCAACAGGCAAATGCCAATCACGGGGGGCAGAAGCAGGCTTAGCCAGCCCGCCAAAGACGCCACAATGCTGCCCGCCAGTTGGCGGGCCTGGCGACCTTGGTTGAGGGTTTTCATGGCTGTGCCCCAGCGAATGCCGCCGAGGAACGACAGTACCACTGCAGCATAAATCGTCCCGGCCTTGAAGCCCAATTCAGATGGCAGAAAAGGCACTTGAAGCCATTGGCTGAAGGCGCTTGCGCCGAAGGGTATGAGGCCAGCGAGACCAAGAACACGTGCAACTGGCGGAATGGGGCTGGGTTTTTCGTGTCCTGTCATCCTGACTTGGCTTGTAGCTGGGTGATCAAATCGCTGGTTACTTCACCTGTCACCTTCAAACCAGATTGCAGCTGGAACAGGCGGATTGCATTGGTTGTTCGCGCACCCATCTTGCCATCCGGCTCACCAATATTGAAACCCAGCCTGGTCAGAAGTTGCTGGGCCTTGCCGATTGGATCATCGGTTGAAACAGTTTTATCCGGTGTTGTT
>JANMPF010000132.1:0-4800 GCA_031369725.1 Rhodobiaceae bacterium
GAAAGTCTTGTCCATAGGAGCAACGGTTACGCCGCTGGCAAGCAAGAACCCGGTTCCGCCATAGGCGATCAAGCCGCCAAGGGTGACAATAAACGCGGGGATTTGGGCGTAGGAGACCAGCATTCCGTTGAAGGCCCCGATCATGGCCCCCAATATCAAGGCAGCGATGACCGCGATGATCCAGATTGCCGGGTGGCCCACGCCAAGCATCGGTCCCAGTTTGTAAACCTGCAATACACCTGTTGCGACTGCAACGAGGCTGAGCATTGATCCCACCGACAGATCAATCTGCCGCATGACAATGACGAGCACCATGCCTGTCGTCATGACTGCGATAGACGACGTCTGCACCAGAAGCGTCCAGAGATTTCGCGGTGTAAGGAACGAGCCACCCAGCAGGCCGTCGCCAGGGCGCAAAATGCCGCTGTAGATATCAAAACCCACCCAGATCACGAGGAGGGCAGCCATCATGCCCAACATGCGTGTGTCAATTTCCGTTGCATGCAGGAAACGGGTAATTGCGCCGCTTTCAGTCAATGCCGGATTCTGGCTGCTGCTTTGTGTTGTTGCCATTGTCGCCTCCACGATTCGCCCAAGCTGCCTTGAAGCAGTTCTTTTATTTATACTCAATCAAAAACCGCGCCACCTGTTTGGAAGGTGACGCGGCCATAGTGTGTCAATCCCTGCTTTTAGGCAAGATGATTACTTGCAGGCGTCAACCGTGCCGGCTTTCACACCCGCACAGGCTTCTTCCTTGCTGATCCAGCCGCCGTTGATTACATCGGCAAGGTTGGCCTTGGTGATCGGGTTTGGCGGAATGAGGATTGCATTCACTTCAACTTTCTTGGCACCACCATTAAACTTGGATGCGCCTGGAAGTGTTGTCGGGTCTGTGCCTTCAGCAATGGCAACGGCTGCTTCAGCAGCAACCTTGCCAAGGGCGCGGGCATCTTTCCAGACGGACACGGTTTGCGTGCCGAGAGCCACACGGTTCAGGGCAGCCTTATCGCCATCCTGACCCGACACTGGAACCGAACCCGCAAGGCCCTGGGCATCGAGGGCTGCCACAACGCCTGAAGCCATACCATCGTTTTCAGATACGACAGCGTCCACCTTGTTGCCGGTTGAGGTCAGGCACTGTTCCATGTTCTTCTGGGCGTTGTCTGGCTTCCAACCATCGGTGAAAGTTTCACAGACGTTCTTGATCTTGCCTGAATCCATGGCTTCTTTCAGAACTTCCATCTGGCCCTGGAACAGGAATGTTGCGTTCGGGTCACCCTTGTCACCCTTGATGAAGGCATAGTTGCCTTCTGGCTTGGCTTTCAGGATTTCCTTGGCCATGAGACGGCCAACGCCCACGTTGTCGAAGGTCACATACAGAGCATTTGGATCTTCAACCAGCACGTCATAGGACAACATTTTCACACCGGCATCGCTTGCTGCCTTGAAGGATGGGAGAATGGCATCACTATCAAAAGCAACAACCATGATGACGTCGACCTTCTGTGAGATAAGACCTTCAATGTCAGCAGCCTGTTTCTGGGCCGAGCCCTGGGCGTCAGCAGAAATGTACTTGTCGCCAGCGGCTTCAACAACAGCCTTGATCGCGGCTTCATCGGTTTTCCAACGTTCTTCCTGGAAGGTTTTCCAAGACACGGCAATGGTTTTGCCAGCAGCCATCGCTGACATGGACGACATACCGAGCAGCAGGGCACCGGTCATCAATGTTAAGATATTGCGCTTCATTCGTTAATCCTCCTCATCGTTTCACTGTTTGCGGGACGCTCCCATTGACTAGTTCTATTCAAACTCGCAAGCAATGTCGATGGACGTATTGATTTATTTCGGCGTCCAAAAAAATGTTGCATGAAGTTATAGAACGAGTCAAGCTCTGAAAATAAATATAATAATTCAAGTATGGTGTCATGCTCAAGAAGGCCAACAGCGATCTGGTTAGGCGGCAGAACCGGGGACTTGTTCTCGAAACCCTGCGCCATCATGGACCGCTGGCCAGAATTTCGCTGGGCCATCAAACGGGGCTTTCGCCGGCTTCCATTACGTCCATCAGCGGCCAACTTATCGATGAGGGACTGATACACACAATCGCTGAAGATGATGACGTATCGGCAGAAACAAAACGCGGGCGGCCGCAAACGCGACTGACACTCAACCCTGGTGCCACGAATGTTTTGGCCATTTCGATTTATGTCGACGGGGTTGAACTGGTGTTTGCCGATTTCAGCGGTGCAACGCATGAGCCGGTAAAACTGCGTCTCGACACCTATGCGATTTCCAAAGACGATTTTGGCCCCCGCATTGCGCACGAGATCAGGGCGCATGCGAAAAAACTGGGAATCGCCTTGGCTTCAATCAAACGGATTGGCGTTGCCGTACAAGGAGTTGCCGACTCCATTAAAGGTGAGATCTCATGGAGCCCGGCGTTTCGTGCGCGTGACATTCCGGTTGTTGAACCACTGCAACGGCTGCTCGACATTCCGTGCAGCATTGCCAACAATGCCAACATGATCGCGGAAGCGCTGATTGCCACCGACCGCAAAAGATATGGTGGTACAACAGCTGTCATTTTCATGGGGCATGGCATTGGGCTTGGACTTATTCTGGATGGCACCGTCTATTCCGGCACCAATGGCCGGGCGGCGGAATTTGGCCACATGAACCATATTCCTGACGGCCCGCTTTGCCGCTGTGGCCGGCATGGTTGCCTTGAAGCCTTTAGTGCGGACTACGGCATCATGCGCATGGCAAACGACCGGCGCGGAACCGACTTTGATGTTCATGCACCCATACCTGACAGCGAAATGCGCGAGTTGGAATTGGCCGCAGAAGGCGGAGATACGGTTGCCCTGAATGCGTTCTTAAGGGCTGGCGAAGTTCTGGGGTTTGGCATTGCCCGGCTCATTGCCCTGATCAATCCGCAGCGGGTTGTGTTAGCTGGACCAGGAACGCGGGCTTATGGTTTGATGAAGGACAGCATCGGAGAAGCCTTGCGTCGCGGGCTGGTTCATGACCTGCGCAAGAATGTTGAATTTGAGGTCGTCCCCTATGGCAAGGACATGATCACCACGGGAACGTTGCTTGAAACCCTGCGGCACCTTGACCGCGATGTGTTTGCATCGGGGCAAAAAGGAATGCTAGTGGAGTTTTCGGGGAGGAAGAGCGCATGAGAATTCGCCGGACAGTTTTAATGATTATTGTCACCGCTTCAGCGTGGTTGTGCGCGGAGGGCGCAATGGCTGCACAGGCCAACACCGCGAAGGCCGAAGAAGTTTTGCAGAGTTGGTACAAATTAAGTCTGGAACTGGTCTGGCACACCCCAACCTATTCGCCACCGGTGGCGAGCCGTTCGTTTGCCTATCTCGGCGTGACGGCTTTTGAGGCTGTGGCGACGGGTTCGACCGAGTTGCAAACTCTTGCAGGGCAGCTGCACGGATTGAAACCCGGCCCACAACGCCAGACGGGCAAGACTTATGACGAAGGCGTTGTGGTTCAGGCTGCGATGGCGTTTTCGGTCAAGAGTTTCTTCAACAATACGGGGCCTACCGGACATCATGTCATGGCAGCGCTCGAGGCAAAATTGCGGGCTGATGTCGCAAAAGGTGTGCCTGTCAAAGTCGTCGCCCGCAGCGAAGCCTATGGCCGGGCCGTGGCGAAACACATTCTTGCCTGGTCGAAGGACGATGGCGGAGCTGTCGTGGAAAACATGGGCTTTCCCATGGACTACGAGTTGACCAAGGGTCCGGCCCACTGGATGCCAACCAACTTGATCATTCAGCAGCAAAAACCGCTCTTGCCGTACTGGGGCAAGAACCGGACTTTTGTCATGCCCGAAGGCACGTCTTGTGCTTTGCCACCGCCTCCTGAATACAGCGAGGACAAAAACTCGGAGTTTTACAAGCAGGCACTTGAAGTTTACGAGGCCAAGCTGAATTCGACGCCGGAACATCGTGCCATAGCGCGGTTCTGGGCGGATGATGCAATGCTGTCGATGACGCCGCCCGGGCACTGGATTTCGATTGCGCTGCAAATTTTCAAACGTGACAATGTGGAATTGGACAAAAGTGTCGATGTCTTGGTGCGACTTGGCGTTGCGGAGGCTGATGCATTTATTGGTTGTTGGCAGGCCAAGTATCAGTACGACCTGGTGCGGCCTATTTCCTACATTCGCCGCGTGATTGACCCGAAATGGGAACCCCTGCTGAACACACCGCCATTTCCTGAATATCCAAGTGGTCACAGCACGCAATCAGGTGCGTCGGCGGCGGTGCTGACAAACCTGTTTGGTGAAAATTTTGCATTCCAAGACGAAACGGGCAAACCGGCCGGTCTCGCACCGCGCAGCTTCACCAGCTTCTGGGAAGCGGCCAATGACGCAGGCCTCTCGCGGCTGTATGGCGGAATTCATTTTCGTGCCGCCATTGAGCGTGGGCTGGAACAGGGGCGCTGCATCGCTGCATTTACCAACGCCTTGCAGACAAAGAGGTAAGTCATGGGTTTGAAATCAGCAGGCCTTGCATTGGTTTTACTGGGGGTTGGTGGCGTTGCGCACGGAGGTGCTGCCGAAAGCACCATTGCCATTCCCAGTTTTACCGAGGAAACCAAAAGTGCCGGCATCAACAGCATCTATTCTGGCGCGTGGGAATACATGGCAGGCGGCGGAGTTGCCACCTTCGACTGCAACAACGACGGTTATGCCGACATGCTCTTGGCTGGCGGCACATCGCACGCCAAGTTCTACCGCAACACCAGCAAACACGGCGGTGCCCTGCATTTCAAAGTGCA
>JANMPF010000139.1:0-1826 GCA_031369725.1 Rhodobiaceae bacterium
CATAGCCGGACATTGGCGTCTTGCTTAACTTTGCCACGTCAACACCTCCGCGATCTTGATGCGCTTGAACCGCTCCGGGATCGCCGGAGGCCGGTTTATTTAAAGTTATTCCGCCATTGACACATTGGCAATAATCATCGCCGAGACCGCCAAGCGCAACGCCTGACCTAGATAATATTCCCAAATATCTGACTTTAATCCTTGACAGCGTACGGTCGTTGGGCTATAACCGACTATTCTCCAAAATTGTAAGTCTCGCTTGCAAGCGCAACGCCCCGGGAAACCGGGGTGTCGCTGAAATCCAATCGGCTATTGCCGTGGTAACCTGCAAACCTTGCCCCTTCAAAACGGAGACCATCCAGCACCAACAAATAGAAAGGACCTAAAATGCGATTTGCACTTCAAGGGCTGCCCAGAAAAATGCGCGGCCAGATTACCACGCACAAACTGGTGCCGAAGCATGGTGAATATTATCGATAACATGATAGTGTTTCGCAACTTATTTGGTCAAGCTCCGATGGCGAAGCAGAGAGTTGGGGAAATTCATGTCGCTGAAAATATTTGATCTCACCGGCAGACGTGCGCTGATTACGGGTTCGAGCCAGGGTATTGGGTTTGCCATTGCCGAAGGGCTGGCGGCGGCAGGCGCAGAAGTCATTTTGAATGGGCGCAACAAGGCCAGGCTCGCAAGCGCTGTTGCCGAATTGAAGTCCAAGGGCTTCAACGCCCATGGATTGGATTTTGATGTGACGGCGCAGGAAAGTGTTGTTGCAGCAGTTGCTGGCATTGAAAACAGCATTGGTTCAATCGACATTCTTTTCAACAACGCCGGCATGCAGTTTCGAACCCCGCTTGAGGACTTTCCGCCGGAAAAATTTCGCGAACTCATGAAGGTGAATGTGGAAAGCGTGTTTCTTGCCGGCCAGGCGGTGGCCCGCCACATGATCAAGCGCGGGCGTGGCAAGATCATCAATATCTGCTCGGTGCAAAGTGAACTCGGGCGTCCCGGTATTGCGCCCTATACCGCCACCAAGGGTGCAGTAAAAATGCTGACCAAGGGCATGTGCGCCGATTGGGCGAGGTACGGCATCCAGGTAAACGCCATTGGCCCCGGCTATTTCAAGACACCTCTCAACCAGGCCCTCGTCGACAACCCGGAATTTTCAGCCTGGCTGGAGAAGCGAACACCCGCAGGCCGTTGGGGTACTGTTGAGGAGCTTAACGGGGCGGCAATATTCCTCGCCAGTGACGCATCGTCCTTTATCAATGGCCACATTCTGTATGTCGATGGTGGCATAACGTCGGTGCTTTGACATGTTTGAGAGTGCGGTGATTGTAATGGGCGTTACAAGCTGTGGAAAAACCAGCGTCGGCGAGGCGCTTGCGACCCAGCTGAAATGTCCGTTCATTGAAGGTGACACGCTGCATCCGCCGGCAAACATTGCAAAAATGTCGGCAGGATTGGCGCTGAACGATGATGATCGCTGGCCTTGGCTTGCAGCTGTCGGAAACGCCATGAAGGTTGAATGTGAGACAGGCCATGGCGTTGTGGCATCATGTTCGTCACTCAAGAAAATCTACCGGCAGAAATTGGCGCAAGCAGCTGGAACTCCCATAAAGCTCATCTTCCTTCACGGATCAAAGGACATTCTCACCGCCCGCATTGCCAGCCGCAAAGGCCATTTCATGCCGCCGTCCCTGCTCGACAGCCAGCTCACGACGCTTGAATTTCCGGGACCGGACGAAGCCGCATTGCAACTCGATGTAACCCTGCCGATTGCCGAATTGGTCAAACGTGCCAAGGATTATTTGCTGGGAGAACAGGC
>JANMPF010000141.1:0-5187 GCA_031369725.1 Rhodobiaceae bacterium
TTTCAGGACCAGTGGCTTGCCACAAGTGATCGTTGAATATGCCGAAGCCCACGACTTGATGCTTGCAAGCTTTGCCTCCCTTGAGGCGCAGGTCGCAGCTATCGCCGACGATATCGCCTATAACGCCCATGATATCGATGACGGCCTTCGCGCCAGGCTTTTCGATATTATTGATCTGGGCGACATTCCCTTGGTTGGTGACGCTCTGGCTGACGTTCTGAAATTACACCCGAGCCTGGAACGGTCGCGCATCATACACGAAACCGTGCGCCGCGTCATTTCGGCCATGGTGGCCGATGTTGTCGCCACGACGAAAAAAAACTGTAGCGATAGCCACGTCAAATCCAGTGACGACGTACGCTCAAAAGACCGGACCTTGGCAAGGTTTGGCGGCCAGATGACGGAGAATAATCGCGTGCTGCAGGCTTTCCTCAGCAATCGCATGTACCGCCACAAGCGCGTTCTCGAAATCATGGACCGGGCGCAGCGTGTAATCCGCGATTTGTTCGAAGCCTACCTGAATGATCCAAAACTCTTGCCTGTCGATTGGCGTGATGATCAGCCTACGGATGATCTGCACCATTATGCCCGTCAGGTCTGTGATTTCCTGTCCGGCATGACCGATCGTTTTGCGCTCGACCAGCACAAGCGTTTGTTTGACCTTGACCCGCTTTTCCGGTAGTCACACAAATTGCATAAATTCAATAACTTAGAATGACGATATGAACCTTTTTGGATACTTTCAAACTGCCGTGCGGGCCGAACTCAGCGCCATGATGGCGGCAGGCGAATTGCCCCCAAATCTTGACCTTTCACGCGTAACGGCTGAACCCCCGCGCGATGCTACCCATGGCGATGTGGCAACCAACGCGGCAATGGTCTTGTCAAAATCTGCCGGCATGACGCCGAAAGTATTGGCAGCGAATTTGGTCGAGCGCCTCAGCGCAAATGACGATGTACTCTCTGCATCAATCGCTGGACCGGGCTTCATCAATTTACGGCTCAAGGAAACGTTTTGGCCAAAAGTCTTGAACGCGATACTTGCGACCGGCGACAGCTACGGTTCATCTGACCTGGGCAAAAACATAAAAACCAACGTTGAGTATGTATCAGCAAATCCCACGGGACCATTGCACGTTGGCCACTGTCGTGGTGCCGTGTTTGGTGATGCACTTGCGGCACTGCTAAAAGTCACAGGTTACGAAGTGAACAAGGAATATTACATCAACGATGCAGGTGCCCAGGTTGATACGGTCGCTACGTCGGCATTCCTGCGGTACCGCGAGGCGCTGGGTGAGGATATCGGTGAAATTCCTGTCGGCCTCTACCCCGGTGACTATTTGAAACCGGTGGGTCAGGCACTTGCCATGCAGTACGGAAAACGGTTGCTCGTAATGGAAGAATTCGAATGGCTTCCCATTGCGCGGGCCAAAGCAATTTCCATGATGATGGATTTGATCCGTGATGATCTCGCCAGTCTGAAAATCCATCAGGAAGTTTTCTTCTCGGAAAAATCTCTCCATGACTCAGGTGAGGTGCGAGACACCGTCGCGGATTTGCGCAAAGCAGGTCAAGTTTATGAAGGTCGGCTGCCACCGCCCAAAGGTGAGGTTCCCGAAGATTGGGAAGACCGCGAGCAAACACTTTTTCGCGCCACGGATTTTGGCGACGACATGGACAGGCCACTGCTGAAATCCAATGGTGACTACACCTATTTCGCCTCTGATGTGGCTTACAGCCGCAACAAGATCCGGCGCGGATTTAACGAACTTATCTATGTCCTGGGCGCTGATCACGGAGGTTATGTCAAACGATTGCAGGCCGTGGCGTCCGCCATTGCTGGCCCCGGAAAAGTTGATGTCATTGTCAGGCTTTGCCAGCTGGTAAAGTTGTTCCGCCATGGTGAACCTGTGCGCATGTCAAAAAGGTCAGGCGATTTCATAACGTTACGCGAAGTAGTTGATGAGGTGGGTTCAGACGTGGTGCGTTTCATGATGCTGTATCGCAAGAACGAGGCTCCGCTCGATTTTGACTTTGCCAAGGTCACTGAGCAGTCCAAGGATAATGCCGTATTTTATGTCCAATACGCTCATGCGCGAATATGTTCGGTACTTCGCAATGGTGCTGAGGAGGGTTTGCTTGGCAGTGCCCCCGATTTCTCGCTGCTTGACGATGCAGCCGAGCGAATTGTGGTACGCAGATTGGCTGAATACCCCAAAATGCTCGAGGCAGCAGCACTTGCCCATGAACCCCACCGCATCTCGTTTTACCTCTATGAATTGGCCAGTGATTTCCATTCCCTGTGGAACAAAGGCAAAGAGTCGCCGCAATTGAGGTTTATCGTCAAAGATCAAGTGGAGATAACCAATACGCGTCTCGCTTTTTTGCGTGCAATTCGCTATGTTTTGGCTAATGGTCTTCGAATCTTGGGGGTAACCCCGGTCGAGGAGATGTAACATCGGAAAAGACTGCTAATGGATAATAACTCCACGAACGACACAGATAAGCGAAATTGGCGCGAGCGCTTGGGCGTTGGCAGCAAGGTTATGCCGCGCATTTCCGGGGAATTTTCCAAGCCTGTTGAACCGACACTGGCACCGCCGAGTTCGGTCCAACCCGTTTCAGTTGCAAAACCGGCTCCAATGGCGCCGCGTGTGGCGGTCAAGCCTGCGCCACTAGTGGCGCGGCCTCAGCAGCAAATGCCAGCCCAAGGGGCAAAGCCAATGCAGCCTTCCTCCCCACAACCGCAAGAGGTGTTGGCTGAAAGATTGCGCGCACAAAGGGCAGCGGCCGAAAAGTTGGCGGAACAGCGCGTACTTGCTGCACGTGACCGTGCCGAAAATCCCAGGCCGGCTGCCGCTGCGCCAGCGCCGCCACTCAAGACCACGGTATCTGGCACAAAGCCAAAATTTACGTTTGCCGATGAAGACGCAAAACCCGATATTACAGCGGGCGCGGTCCAGCCGGGTCGGCCGCCGCAACGACCTTTGCTACAAACACCACTGCAGCCCCAACTTTCGCCGCCACGCCCATCATTGGGGGGTGAGCGCCCTTTGGGTGGGCAGACACGGCAAACCGCGTTGCCTGGAGCTTACCAGCCACAATTCAGGCCGCAGCCGCCCCAGGGTTATCGCCCGGTTGACCCTGCTACGGGTTTTCCACCACAACCGCAGCGCAACTATGGAAATGGCGCTGTTGGCACTGATGCGCGCCAGCAACAATCGCGCCTGTCACCGGAATCATATCGGCGCAGTGGTGCGCCAGAAGATTTGGGCTATCCGGCAACAAATTATGATCCGGCGCAACGGGGTATTTCACGGCAAGTCCCATTACGTGCCCAGCCGCGCACGGTTGAGGATGACTATGGCGATGATATTTTTGAAGAATCCCCGCCGCCGCGTGCCGCGCGCCGCGCCAGTGCGACAGATTACAATCAGGCCTACCGCGAAACTGATGATGACTACGGTGAGGAGCCCAAGCGATCGAGTGGTCCGTGGTTGTTGCTGTTGTTCCTGATGCTGGCTGCTGCTGCGGCGGGGGCTGGTGTTTGGTACTATCAAACCAAAATTAAAACTGCAGGGGCAGTATCCTCCACCGAAGCCACGCCGGTTGTTGCAGCACCTGAAATATCCGCCAAGGTGGCACCCGAACAGCCCATCGAAGCCCAGCCCAGTGCAGCAGGTGTTACCCCTTCGAAGAAGCAAATTTATGACCGCATTATTGGTGACAAGGAAATTCTTGGTGGGCAGGTGACGCCAACTGAGGAAGTTCCAATTCAGCCAGCAGCACCAGACGGTAACGCCCAGCAAATTCCGCAACCCGCAACCGATAGCCAGGCAGGCTCAGGCGATGCGTTGCCGTTACCCATGCCGCCGCCGCCTGGTGCAACCAACGGCACGCAAGGTGCCTTACCAACACCTGCTGCCAGTGAGCCGGTAGCGGCCGCTGACCCAATGGCGAAAAAAATAAACAATGACGTCGCTTCAGCTTCGGCGATACCCGCTGTTGCGGCACCTGCCATGACGGAACCGCCGGTACCGGTACCCGGCGAAAATGCAAGTGCGGCGACAAACACGCAGGCCACGCCGCCTTCTGATATCGCGCCTGCCAAAGAAGAAATTGTGACTGATGACGCTCCGGTGGTGCCAAAGAAAAAAGTTGTGGCAAATGCTGTTGAAGCGCCAGCAAAAATAAAACCCAAGACGACGGTAGAAAAGACTGTTGCGCTTGGCGCAGCGCCAGTTGTCCTGGTGGCACCCGAAAACGATCCGGGAGTGGCAGAAATTCCGAATACTCCAGTTGTTGCCAGCGCGCCCGCTTTGACACAGGCCCCTCCTGTAAAAAAGAAAAAGACATTGTTTGGTTTTTTTAACGGAACCAACGATCAGGTAGAGACGGCCGCCAAAACCCCTGCAGTCGCGGCAGTGCCACAGCAACAAGTCGCTTCGATACAAAATCCGCCGCCGGAACCGGTGCTGAAGAATGCCCAGCCTGCGCCAACGACAACTGGCGCCAGCGGCTATTATGTTCAGCTCGCATCATTTAAGTCGCAAGCTGAAGCCTCGGCGGAATATGATCGCTTGAAAACAAGGCATACGGACATATTGGGGGGCATGACACCCGTCATCAATCCGGCAACAGTAGGCGGCAGCACGCGTTACCGTTTGGCTATTGGTCCGTTGCCCTCGCGTGACGATGCCTCAAATGTTTGTAATTCACTGGTTGCAGCTGGTGAAAGAGATTGTCTCGTTCGCAAACAATAATGGCTCTCGTGCAAGAAATTGCTTCCATGAAAATTCGAAGTTTCATCAGTGGCTGTGGAGGCCTTCAGCTGTCTGCTGCAGAAGCAGCTTTTTTTCATGAACAAAATCCTTGGGGTCTCATTCTGTTCAAGCGCAATTGTGAGACGCCGGCACAACTAAAGGCTCTCACTTCCGCCTTTCGTCAAGCCGTTGGCCGTAAAGATGCGCCCGTATTCATCGATCAGGAAGGTGGCCGTGTGCAACGCTTGGGCCCGCCATCCAATTATTGGCGGAAATATCCGCAGGCGCGTGCCTACGGCGATCTTTATGCCAAAAACCCACTCGCAGCCTTGCGCGCAGCACGCCATGTTGGAAGGCTTATGGCTGAAGACTTGATTGAAGCAGGCATCACGGCCAATTGTCTGCCAGTTCTCGATGTGCCGCA
>JANMPF010000147.1:0-3633 GCA_031369725.1 Rhodobiaceae bacterium
GGCATCATGCGGCCGGTGAACTCATCGATGATGATCACCTGGTCATCCTTGACGATGTAATCCTTGTCGCGCTGGAAAAGCTTGTGGGCGCGAAGTGCCTGCTGCACGTGGTGGACAACCGTGACATTTTCAGCGTCATAGAGATTGTCGCCTTGCAGAAGGCCGGCGGCTCCCAGCACCTGCTCAAGATGCACGTTGCCTTTTTCAGTCAGGGTGCAGGAGCGCTGCTTTTCATCAAGCTCGTAATCATCGGCGTCAAGTTCGGGAATGAATTTGTCGAGGGTATTGTAAAGCTCCGACCGGTCGTCGAGCGGACCTGAGATAATCAAGGGCGTTCTGGCTTCGTCAACGAGGATCGAATCCACTTCGTCGACAATGGCGAAATGGTGGCCGCGCTGGACCATTTCATTCAGGTGATACTTCATGTTGTCGCGCAGGTAATCAAAGCCCAGCTCGTTGTTGGTGGCGTAGGTCACGTCGCAGGCGTAGGCAGCCCGGCGCTCATCGTCGGACAAGCCATGGACGATCACGCCGGTGGTCAGCCCGAGAAATCCATAAATCTTGTCCATCCATGCAGCGTCGCGCTTGGCAAGATAGTCGTTCACGGTTACAACGTGGACGCCTTTGGATTCGAGTGCATTGAGGTAAACGGCCAGGGTGGCCACGAGGGTTTTGCCTTCACCGGTTTTCATTTCGGCTATGGCGCCATCATCCAGTACCATGCCGCCAATGAGCTGCACGTCAAAATGGCGCATCCCCAAGGCCCGTTTGGAGGCCTCGCGGACCACAGCAAAAGCGGGAACGAGAAGATCCTCAATGGTTTTCCCATTGGCAATTTCGCTGCGGAAGCTGGCTGTTTTGGCGCGCAGCGCAGCATCGTCCAGTTCGGCAAACTCAGCTTCCAAAAGATTGATGTCGTCGACGGGCTTGCGGTATTTGCCAACCTTGCGGTCGTTGTTGGTACCGAAGAGTTTTGCCGCGATTGACCGCAGTCCGAGCATGTGATTCGTTCCTTAGTTGGGAAGCTGTGGTAAAATAGCCTCAAGAAATGATGCGTGATAAGGCTTCATTTCCCAAAGGTCTAGACTTAACTGTGGGAGGGTTTCCAGCCATAACACCGCCTAACCCCCCAATTAGGGGCTGAAACGTGATTTTTCAATGTGTTGCCGTGGTGCAACAGGTAGCCACTCTGCTTGTTCACCCTCTTGCGAAGCGCTTGTAACCAGACCATTGTGCGCTGCGATTTGTGCAGCGTGGCGTCAAAAAAAGTTAGGAAAATTGGCTTATTCTTGCCGCTTTTAGTCGTCATTGAGCATTGTGGCGGACATCTGGTTCCGCCTGAAAACTAGAATTTGGACTATGGGTTTCATGCCACGCATTCAAGATTATGTGAAGACTACGATACTCGCTGGTTTGTTGGGAGCGGCACTTGCGTTAAGCGCCCATGCACAGAATGCAGCCACTCCGACAGTTGCAGGCTCGGCTGAAGACAAGACAGTTGCCATCGTTAACGGCCACGAGATCAAGATTTCGGAAGTGCAAATGGCCACCGATGACATTATCGGGCAGTTGCCCGATTTGCCGCCGAAACTGCGTTACCCCTTTGTTGTGGAATTTTTGGTTGAACGCCATCTCCTGGCGCAGCTGGCTGTCAAAGAAGGCATTGCGGAAACGGATGAATACAAGCGGCGCCTTGCGCTTTATCAGGCCAAAGCCTTGCGGGATGCTTATTTTTTTCAGAAAATCCGCCCACAGGTAACGGATGCCCAAATCAAGGCAGCATATGACGAGGAATCTGCGAAGGTTGCCCAGACCGAGCGCATCCGTGCGCGGCATATTCTTCTCGGAACGGAAAAAGAAGCGCAGGACATAATTGCGCGCATCAATGCCGGCGAAAAATTTGAAGATTTGGCCAAGAAATACAGTCTCGATGGTTCCAAGGATTATGGTGGCGATCTGGGTTACTTCACGGCACCGGAAATGGTTGCGGAATTTTCCAAGGCTGCCTTTGCCTTGAAGGTTGGTGAAATTTCGGCACCCGTCAAAACTGATTTCGGCTGGCACGTCATCAAGGTTGAAGACCGCAAGATGGGTGCGGTGCAGCCATTTGACCAGGTGAAGTCCGCCATTCGCAATGTGCTGTTGCGCAAAAAAGTGCAAGAGACCATGGATGAGCTGCGCAAGACCGCCAAGGTTGAAGTTCTTGATGAAGACCTCAAGAAATATGCAGCTGAAGCCGTTGCCAAGCGCAAGGCCATGCAGGAGCAACAGAATGGAAATGTCGTGGCCCAGCCACCAGCCGATGGCACGGGAGATGCTACAGGCAAGGGCGACCTTCAGGTTCCTGAATAATTCAAAGCATTTGAGGGCGGCTCATGGCGCATCCTGTTTCACCGCTTGCACCCGTTAAGGTTCCGCGCTTGCCCGCCATTGCTGGCGTGAGCCTGGCGATTGCGGAAACCGGCATCCGCTACAAGAACCGCCCCGATGTGTTGTTGGCCATTCTGGAGCCCGGCACGACAGTTGCGGGGTGTTTGACAAATTCAAAGTCACGCTCGGCCCCGGTTGACTGGTGTGCGGATAGATTGAAGGCCGGCGGCGCGCGGGCTGTGGTGATAAATGCCGGCAACGCCAATGCCTTTACCGGGCGAGCTGGTGTGAAAACAGTGACTGCTGTTGCCAAGGCCGCAGCACAGGCTTTGAAGTGCAAAGCCACTGAGATTTTCCAGGCTTCAACCGGTGTGATCGGCGAACCACTTGATCCTGCACCCATCGTGAATGCCTTGCCGACACTTTTGGCAGGTGCTGCTGCTGATTGCTGGGATGACGCGGCGCGCGCCATCATGACCACGGATACATTTGCCAAGGTTGCAACAGCCGCGGTCAAATATGCCGGCAAGCGCGTCACCATCAATGGCATTGCCAAGGGTTCAGGCATGATTGCGCCCGACATGGCAACCATGCTGGTTTTCATTTTTACCGATGCGGCAATTCCAGCGAAAGTTTTGCAAGGCCTGCTTTCGGCAAGTGTGGCCAAGAGTTTCAATTGCATCACGGTTGACGGTGATACGTCAACCTCGGATACGGTTCTCGTGTTTGCCACGGGCAAGGCTGGGCCAGCGCCCAAGGCTTTGAAGTCTGCCGGGGATGGGCGGGTGAAGGGCTTTGGCAAGGCGCTTGATGGCATTTGCCTTGATCTTGCCCAGCAGGTTGCACGCGATGGTGAAGGTGCTGAAAAGCTGATCGAAATTGCAATCACCGGGGCACAATCGGATGCGGCGGCCCACAGGATTGCCATGTCGATTGCCAATTCGCCGTTGGTGAAAACAGCCATTGCCGGTGAAGATGCAAATTGGGGCCGGGTGGTCATGGCGATTGGCAAGGCTGGCGAGAAGGCCGTTCGTGACAAGCTCCGGATACGGATTGGTGGCATTCAGGTGGCCAGACACGGCATGCGCGATCCCGCTTACAAGGAAGCCGACATCATGCCGCACATGAAGGGGCGCGAAATCCTGATTGAGGCGGATGTGGGCGTGGGTCGCGGCAAGGCGCGGGTTTGGACCTGTGACCTCACCCACCGTTATATCGATATCAACGGCTCCTACCGCAGCTGATGCGCACGCTGTTGGTGGT
>JANMPF010000184.1:0-11335 GCA_031369725.1 Rhodobiaceae bacterium
CTAACTGCTCTTGCTCGCTGAATCCTGCCTGAGCCGACCCAGAGGACTTCCCCTCAAAAGCCGCTTTCAAGTCGCTGAGAACGGTATTTGCCGCCACATCGTCGCGGGCTAACAAATGCACATGAATTTCATCGGCAGCGAGGTTTTCATGGGCGGAAAATGTGCCGTCCCAGAAGGGTGCAAAACGATTGATTGCAATAACGGTACGCAAATTTCCAATCCTTCTTACGGCCACATAAATGGCACCTGGCAGCGGTGGACAAACACCAACAGCATAGACCGAATGGATGTATTTTTTTCCAGAAGCACCCCGCCAGTACCAGAAACGCTCAGCGTCACCAAAGCCTTGGGGGAATTCAATTGAAATGGGGGAGCCATGTATCAGCATGAGAACAAATATAGAACAAACTGGAATTAAATGCAAGCCCCGATTAACTACATTTTGAAAACCCGCAGGAAAGGCAGGTGGCGCAGCCTTCCTGGAAGATAAGCGAAAGCTCACCGCAGCGAGGGCAGGAAGATTTCTTGGCACCCGCGATATGCTGCTCAACCGGCTTTTCACTCAGCACCAAAAAACCAATTTCAACCATATGCTTTTCAATAATCGCACCGATGGCAGCGAGCAGGCTTGGCACATAGCGCCCTTCCATCCACTGCCCTCCACGGGGATCGAACACGGCTTTCAACTCCTCAACCACAAATGAAACATCGCCGCCACGGCGGAAAACGGCAGAGATCATGCGGGTGAGAGCCACCGTCCAGGCAAAATGTTCCATGTTCTTCGAATTGATGAAAATTTCAAAGGGGCGGCGCTTGCCGTCTTTCAAGATGTCATTCATGGTGATGTAGATGGCGTGGTCCGACTCGGGCCATTTCAATTTATAGGTGAAACCCCCAAGGGCTGCCTCGCGCTCCATAATGGTAAAGTCCCGCACCTCGTTTGAGGTCGAGGTGGAAAGAACTGAGCCTGTGATGTCATTTGGCCGGAAGGTTGTGCAACCCTTGAGGCGCAAGTCATAGGCCTCCCCGTAGACCTGCTTGAAGGCTTCAAATTCCAAATCCTCTGGCACATTGATGGTTTTGGAAATTGAACTGTCGATATGCTTTTGAACGGCGGCCTGCATGATGAGGTGTTCGTGCGGGGTGAGGTCAACAGTAGTCACAAAGGCATCAGGCAACGGTGAGTCAGTGCCCTTGAGGTGCCACCAAAGCCTTGCGGCATAATCATCAACACGATGTGACGTGCGGTTCCCGTTAGCCAGCCTAATTTTCCGCTCATAGCTCACGCTGAAAACAGGTTCAATTCCACTTGATACATTTCCGGCAAAGAGTGAGATGGTTCCTGTGGGGGCAATCGAAGTGAGCAGGCCGTTACGCAGGCCGGACGAGGCGATATCATTTCGAATGGCCTTTGACAATCTAGCGGCGTGGCCACCGCGCAGATACTTTTCCGCATCAAAGAGCGGAAACGCGCCTTTTTCCTTGGCGAGCCTTGAACTCATTGCGTAAGCCGCGGTCTCCAAAATCTCTGACCATTCGCTCGCTGCAGCTGCCGCGGCATCTGAGCCGTAGCGCAGGCCGCACATGGCCAAGGCGTCTGCCAAGCCAGTGATCCCCAGGCCAATGCGGCGCTTTGCAAAAGCTTCGGCCCGTTGTGTTTCCAGCGGATAATTTGAAACCTCAACCACATCGTCCAAAAAACGAACAGCAACGCCGACGGCCTTCTGCAATGCGGGGGTATCAATGACCGCACCCGCTTCAAAGGCATTTTTCACAAAACGGGTGAGATTTATGGATCCCAGAAGACAAGCCCCGTAGTTGGGCAGGGGCTGTTCGCCACAGGGGTTGGTGCAGTGAATGGTTTCACAATAGGCGAGGTTGTTTTCGGTGTTGATACGATCAATGAAAATTACACCAGGTTCGGCATAATCAAAAGTTGACCGCATGATCTCGTCCCAAAGGCCGCGTGCCGAAATCGTTTTGTAAACACTGCCAGCGAACATAAGGGGCCAAGGTGCATCATTCCTGACTGCCGTCATGAAGGCGTCGGTCACCAGAACCGACAGATTGAAATTGCGCAAGCGCAGGGGATCACGCTTGGCGGCAATGAAGTCTTCAATGTCCGGATGATCGCACCGCAATGTTCCCATCATGGCACCGCGCCTTGCACCAGCCGACATGATGGTGCGGCACATGGCATCCCACACATCCATGAAACTCAATGGCCCGGAAGCGTCAGCACCTACCCCGTGTACAGGAGCACCCTTGGGACGCAGAGTCGAAAAATCATGGCCAATTCCGCCCCCCTGTTGCAGGGTGAGGGCTGCCTCTTTCAAGCCGTCAAAAATGCCACTCATGGAATCATCCAGCTCGCCCATGACGAAGCAGTTGAACATGGTCACACTGCGACCGGTTCCAGCGCCTGCCAAAATGCGGCCGGCGGGAAGAAATTTAAATCCGGACAGAACTTCAAAAAAAGCAGTTGCCCATTTTTCCTGGATCGCGGGTGCCTCAGCCGCGGCAACGGCACGGGCCACCCGCCACCATGTGCCCACCAAATCCTGGTCATGGGGCGTGCCATCGGCGTCCTTTAACCGATATTTCATGTTCCAAATCTCTTGCGAGATGGGATCGAGGATTTCTTCGTCGCTGTCCTTCATCGGGCCATGCCACTCCTGGGGGCATGATAACGCAAGTTTAGGTCAGTGTCGAGTTTTGTTCTTGCTTCGTACCGCAACCCGTCCCTCTGCTACCAGCCGTGCTGTCGCTGCCTCAATGTCGGTTTGCAGGCGCTGCTGAAACGTCTTGCGTGGCAGGCCAGAAGGGATGGGGGGCAGAAATTCCAAAATAATTGTTCCGGGAAGCCGCAAAAATTTGCGCCTTGGCCAGAACAGGCCGGAATTCAGGGCAAAGGGAAGGCAAGGGCATCGCAGCGTTCCGTAAAGTGCTGCTGCACCGGATTTATAAGCCGGTGGTGCATCGGGAGCCTGTCTTGTGCCTTCCGGCATGATTACAATTTGGCGACCTGCAGCGAGCTCTTCGACGCCGCGAGCCAATAATTTTCGCAAGGCGGCCGAGGCGGCGCTACGCTCAACGGCAATCATGCGGAATTTAAAAATAAACCAACCGAAAAACGGGATCCATGAGAGTTCCCTTTTCACTATCATGCAGGGGTCTTCGAAGTAGGGGAGAATCGCAAAAGTCTCCCAAACGGATTGGTGCTTTCCGGCCACCAGTATTGCACCTTGCGGAATATTTTGCTGGCCCCGCACTTCAATGTGAATGTCGCAGATAACCCGCAGCAGCCAAAGCGATGAGCGCGCCCAAGCTTGCAAGGCGCTAATGGACCATTTGCGCGGGGTTATAAAAAACACCGAACCCAGCACAAGAAACAAAATGAGATTTACGTAAAAAGCCAAGTTAAAGATTATCGAACGCAGTGTGATCACAGCACATCCCCCAACATGCGGATGAGGGCCATGCGTGATGTAATCAGGCAAATCAATGTGGCGATGATGGGGACGCTGAGAAGGGCGCCGTAGCTCCAAACAGCAATTTCGGGCGGCGCGAATAGAAGTCCACGGCTTGCATCAGCAAAACCACCACCACCTGCGGTACCTGTCAACCCCAAGAGAAGAAATGTGAGGATACCGAGTACCACTCCAAAGAGGCCCGCCAGCAATCCGGTTTTGAGGAAGCGGCTATCAATTTGCCGTGCGATATAACCATCCTTGGCACCTACGAGATGAAGAACATCCACCACATTCCGATTCGCGTCCAACACCGTGCGTGTAGCAAAGATCACCATGGCGATTGTTGAAATGCAAATAAGGGCAAGTATGGCGTAGGAGAGGGTTGAAAGTGCGCTGGCCATGCGGGTGAGTTCGGCTTCCCAGCGGCGGTGGGTATCAAGACTTGAACCCTTCACTGATTTTCTCAAACCTGCTTCCAAGGAAACAAAATCAGGCGGTGCCTTTTCATCAATTGTTACGCGAATGAGGCGAGGAATGGGCAAATCATCAAGGTTGTTTGGACCCAGCCAGGGCTCCAAAAGCTTTGACCCTGCACTGCGGTCGAGAACTTCAACGTTCACGACGCCGTGGGTTGCCTCCAACAGGGCTTTGGCATTCGCCAATTCCTTGTCGATGTCAGTGTCTTGCAGAAGGCGCACCTGCACGGTGACCTCGCGCGACAAGCCACTGGTCCAGCTATCTACCGCACGATTGATCAGGATGAGTGCACCAATTGCCAGGCACGCGAGATAGCACATCACCGTCATTGTCACCGTCAAGGCCTTCAAAGGTGCGGCTTCGGGCGGGATAATGTGTCCTCTGCGAAATTCTGTTTGGCTGGTCATGCGACTTTCAAAATGCCTCTTTCCAGATGAAATACTGAAGCCTTGCTTTGGGAAACGAGTTTCAAATCATGGGTTGCGAGAAATACCGTTGTGCCGAGCCGGTTAAGCTCCATGAAGAGATGCAACAGGCGCCTGGCCAACACAGGGTCGACATTGCCAGTGGGTTCATCCGCAAGCAGCAGTTCCGGTTTGGAAATTACCGCCCGGGCAATTGCAGCGCGCTGTTTTTCACCACCCGAAAGTACGGGGGGATAGGCGTGGGCCTGATCGGCCAATCCTACCCAACTCAACAGATCCATAACGTCGGCACGGTAATTATCTTCACGCTGGCCGGTGACACGTAACGGCAAGGCAACATTGTCAAATGTGGTGAGGTGGTCGAGCAAGCGAAATTCCTGGAACACCACGCCAATGCGGCGGCGGAGCAGGGGAAGCTCACGGCGGCTGACCTGCGTCACATCACGATCAAATAAACTGATAAGGCCACGGGTGGGCTGCAGCGCCAGAAACAACAGGCGCAACAGGGATGTTTTACCAGAACCCGAAGGGCCGGTAAGAAAGCAAAACGAGCCCGGCTTCAGGTGAAAGCTCACATCTTTCAATATTTCCGGCCCATCACCATAGCGCAGGCCGACACTGTCAAGACGAACCAAATGCTTACTCCCAAAACGAATTCACAGCCTCACCACTTTGGCCTTAACGCGCCATTAACCCCAATGGCTGTTAAGCTTTAGGGCGAATGGGGTGAACCTATCGTGGCCTCGAATCAGCGGATACTACGATTTTAAAATGATAATTTCTTGTCCATCCTGTTCCACCCGCTACAAAATGCCAGAGCGACGCATTTCGACGGATGGCATGGCGATTAGTTGCGCCTCCTGCGGGCACCGGTGGATTGAAAGCCGGGCCATTGAAATTGTTGATATTTCGCCACGTAATCTGCCAACAGTCATTGAACACGGGTTTGAACCTGACAGTGAAGTGAAACGCCTGGTCGAAGCTTCGAAGCGGGCGAAAGAAGCCTTCGCCAATAAAAAACGTCAGCGATTGAAACGCCTGCGGGGCTGGGCAATACTGGCGGCCTGTGTTGTGGCACCGTTGGGTGCTGCGGCGTCTTTTCCGGGGGTTGTTGTCAGTATCGCTCCCATTACGGTTCGCGCCTATGATGCTGTAGGCTACAGTGTCAATATCTATGGTCTTGAGGTACGCCGCATTGAGCAGCAACATGCCGTTGTTGATGGCACCAGGGTTTTGACCATCAAGGGTGAAATCACCAATATCTCGAACTCCCCACAGAAACTTCCCTGGTTGCGTTTTGGCCTGGACGATGAAAACAAGCTTGAAGTTTATAGCTGGACTCTCGATACCGGCGCGCGGCCACTTCGGGCAGGGGAAACTACCAATTTTGTGACACGTGTGGCCTCACCCCCGGAATCTGCGAAAAACGTGCAGATTCGCTTTGCACATGCCAATGAAATCGGCTCAAATCCTACTCCATGACCGACATTACAATAGACGGCCACCGCATTTCCGTTCTTTTTTCAGAAACCGAAATTGCTGCCCGCATTGCAGTTCTTGCGAAAGAAATTGCCGCACGCAGACCTAAGAACCTGTTGGTAGTTCCAGTGCTTAAGGGGAGTTTCATTTTTGCGGCAGATTTGATGCGGGCCATGCATCACGCGGGGCTTTCGCCGGAAGTTGATTTCATGATCTTGGCGAGTTACCGCGCTGCCACAACCTCTTCCGGTCAGGTTGAGGTGTTGCGCGATATTGAATCGCAAATCCAGAACCGTGATGTAATGCTGGTAGATGATATTTTGGAATCGGGCCGGACCCTGGCCTTTGCCAAGGACTTGCTTGCTGCACGTGGCGCCTCCAGTGTCATGACTGCAGTGTTGCTCGAAAAGCCGGGCCACCTTGCAGCCAATATCAAAGCGGATTTCTGCGGTTTTGTATGCCCCGACAAATTTGTCGTAGGTTACGGCATGGACATGGCACACCAATTTCGCGAGCTTCCCTTTGTGGGACATATTGTGACTGCGGGCTAGTAAAGTCCGCGCAGCAACCTTTCGATATAATCCTTGTCAATGCGTGGCAGGTTAGGCGTGTTGGCGCGGGCCCGCAGGCTTTCCAGAATTTCACGGGCGCGGCGAATGGCAAGTTCGGTTGGCAGCATGTTTTTGTCGGGGCCATATTGATCGTCTTTGCTTGGTCGCGGACGTCCCAAAGGGTCACGTGAGTCTCCCTTGGCTTGGCCTTCCTTGCCATTGTTGTCCTGGCCTGATTTACCCGCCTGTTGCAATTGCCGGGCCATGTTTTGGGCGCCTTCACGCAGCCTACTCAGTGCCTCGCCCTGTTGGCCCAAAGCCAGTTCGCGATCCTTCTTTTGAAGTGACTGCCGGGCATTGCCCATTTGCTTTCCCGCTTCGCCAAGGGAAGGTGGCGACTGCAAGCCATTTTTGCCCAGGCCTTTCATGAACTGCTCAAGCTGCTGGGCTAGGTCACCCTGCTCACCAGCCAAACCATTTGTGCCCTGATTGCCGCTGCGGCTGCCGGGATCATCTCCCTCCTTATTGAGTTGGTCGCCTTCGCCCGCTTGCGGCAGGCGCTGGGTTTTGTCCATCAGCTCCTGTTGCTTGCGCATCATTTCAGAAAGCTCATTAAGCATTTCATTGGCAGCCGATGGGTCCTGCTGCTCACCCTGCCGCGCCATGCCGGGCTCCATATTCTTCAAGATGTCTTCCAGTTGCGACAGCATTTCCCGGGCTGCGTCCTTGGCACCATTTTGGCTCAGTTTTTCAATTGTATCCAACATCTTTTGGATATCTTCCTGAGTGATAGCCTTGCCGTTTTGTGAACTCCGGTCCTTTTGACCCTGGGCTTGACGCTTTTTGGTTTCTTCGCTCATTGACTCCATGTAGCGGTCCATGGCCTTTCGCAACTTCTGCATGAGCTGTTTGAGTTCTTCGGGCGATGCGCCCTCAGCCAAGGCTTTTTCGAGGGCCTTTCGCGCGGCCTCAACGTCTTTGCGCGCGTCACTCAAGTCGCCATCTTCAACGGCAACTGCAATTTGCCACAGCATGTCGAGTGCTTCTTTCAAATCACCAGAGTCACCCAAGTTTCGCAACCGTGAAATTACGGATGCAATGGCAATGTGGGGGCCGCTGCTTTCAATGAGGCCTTCGGGGTAGACCAACAGGGCAGACAGCAGCTGTTGCACGGTAGCGAGGGATGCGGGATCCATAATCAGGGCTTTGCGCTGTTCAATTAGGGCGCGTGCCAGTGGCTTTGTGAACAGTCTTTCGGGCAGCTTGAAGGTTTTCACGCCACTGGATGTCTTGTGTTTGGCAGCATCGGTTACCTCAAGGGTCAAATCCACCACGAGGCCGGCCCATGGGTGTGAGGTGAGGTCAGCACTGGCTGAACCAATCTCCTCTTTTGGTGCAGACTTGCGCAAGCTGATTGGGAAATCTGGCGGGTCGAAGAGAAACACACCATTGTTTGAAAAACCAACACCATCTTCCTGATTGTCAGAGAGATAGATTTGCGCGGTGATTCCTGCCACTCCGTAGTCATCAGTAGCTTTCCAAGCCAACGTCAATGCCCCCAAGTTCTCGGCTTTGGGTTCGCCCAAAATTGTTATGGTTGGTGGTTGGTCGGGAATGACTGACACATGCCACGCGGCCAGCTCCGTGTTGCCATCATAGACTTTGACGAGGGCAGGGCGATTGAGATTTGCATCGGCCTGGAAGAGGCCATTTTCAAATTTGGTTTTTGCGGTGAGGTCTGTCAGTTCCTTTGGGCTGTCGCCAGAGACATCATAAAAACCAATTCGCGGTGCTTTTGCCCCATCGAGACGCAGGACTAGACTGGCATTCTCCGGTGTTAGAATTTCCTTGTCGGTTTTCAGTTTTTCGATTTCTGTCGGACTGGTGAGCAGCAGGGGAGGCTTTCCCGTATAGGCCGGGGGTTTTAGCCATGCATCAAGGGTCATCGGCCTTTGCGCAACAACTGGCCCCATGCGAAATGAGCCTTGGAGGTTCGCCAGTCCATCACCTTTGGCTAAAAACAAACTCGCTACCAATGCAATGCAGACGGGCACCCGCAAAGACAAGGGATCAAGATCGCGCCACCGCGATTGTGGGGCTCCCACTTTGAGGTTGCCGAGCCTGGCGAGCTGGCGGCGCTTGTGTTCTTCCCAGAGTTCTCGGCTTCTTGCATCCAAATCAGTTTCGGCGAGGGTGTCCTTGGCTGCGGAAATCGGCCGGTTGAATAGGTTGGACTGGGTTTCAATCCGACGCATGGCATCGTAAATTGAAGGCCATTCCATATTGAAAACAGGCCCCAGCGACCAGATAATTGCGCCAACTGCGATCAACAGTATCCCATAGCGGGCTAAATCGGGAATCTGCGGCAAAAGGCCGGAGAGAATGAGTGCGCCTAATCCTGTGGCCCAAATGAGTGGCCAACAAAGTGCTGACCACAGCGTCTCCCAACCAAGGGCAAGGCGTGCGATGGTTATTTTTCGCTCAATCTGAGCCTGTGTAAGTTCAGCCATTCTGCGATCATAATATCACAGATCGGCGAAATTGTGCCTAATGAAGTTTACGTGCGCCGGCGCCGGGAGTGTTTGTCGAGCGCTTCGTTAAATTTTGAGGACTCCCATTTTTCGGCAAGTGCCTTGAGCATGAGCTGGGCCTGGGTTTGGGGCGCAAGGCCGCCGATGGGCGGATCGCGGTCCAAGTTGGTCGGGAAGGCATAGCCTTCAGCACAGGCAGCGACGACATGTTCAATGGCCTGTTGACCGAGCCTTGTTTCAGCCAAGACGGGGTACAGGCTCTTGCTCATGGTGGCGCGGTCCATCGCTTCCATGGCGCGACCATAGGCAGATGATACCTGCAGGAGGTTGGCCATGCGCCTTACATCCTTGGTGCGGTTGGTGCCTGCGGCATGAAAAAGGGCGGGGTTGAAGAAGGCTGCATCACCCTTTGCCAATGGCAACTGCACATAATTTGAATTGAAGAATTCCTTGAATTCAGGTTTCCGCCAGGCGAAGAAGCCGGGCCCAAAACTTTGGGAATATGGCAGATAGAGAGTTGGGCCGCTTTCAACTGGCATGTCTACATGCGCCACAGCACCTTGCAAGGTGAGTACGGGGGAAAGCCTGTGGGCGTGGGCAGGAAAACGTTCAATCTCCTTTGCGGTCTGGAAGCCCATATGATAGTCGCGGTGGACAGACTGGGCCTCGCCGCCGGGATTAACCACATTCAACTGCGAGGTTACCTGATAACAGGGACCAAGCCAACTTTCGGAAACCATGGCGATTACTTCATTGGCGTAATAATTCGCAAAAACGTCCGGATTGCGCAGCGCAAGTTTTTCCAGGGCATTCCAAATGCGGTCATTGGCTCCGGGTTTGGCAAAATGGTCACCGCCACCGGTGCCAGCGGCTTTTTGTTCGGCGATCATTTCAAAAAAGGCTTTTGTGGCCGCATCGATGGGGGTCGTGTCAGAAAAAGCATTTTTGAAGACGACAATGCCCGGGCCAGTTAGCATTGCCTCAGCCCATTCAGCCAACATGGCTTTGCGCGCCGCAGATGTCCTTGCTGCCTTGCGCACTTCATCACCGTCGTAAATCGGGACATTGGACACAATTTCAGCGGCCAGTGGATAATCCTCAGGCTTGGTTATCCGCGCGATCTCACGTTTGAAATCCTCAAGGTCACACATTTCAGGGGTGAGCCAAACACGGTCAGATCGTTGCTGTGAAATATTGTCGGTTTTCATGGGCTGCATCCAATTTGCTTGAGTGATGGCGTTTAAGGTTATAACAACTGAAAATCCGTAATAGCGCAGAAACACCTCAATTTTACCTCAGAGCAATTGTATGTCGCATGATTATCCGATGAAGGAAATTGCAACCCAGGCTGGGTTGAGCCTTGCCACGGTGGACAGGGTTTTGCATGGTCGTGACGGTGTGACCCGCACCACGCAGCGGCGTGTCAAGCAGGCGTTGCGCGAGCTGGCACGGCAAAGCGAAGAGGCCGCCCTTTCGGGCCGCAAGTTCATGATTGATGTGGTGATGGAGGCGCCGGCGCGCTTTACGTCTCTTGTGGGGAATGCGCTAGAAGCGGAAATGCCCTTGCTGCGGCCAGCGGCATTTCGTTCGCGTTTGCATCTGGCTGAAGAACTTCCGGCACGTGATCTCGCGCATATTCTCAACCGAATTGCAAAGCGTGGCAGCAACGGTGTTTTATTGAAAGCACCGGATGTACCGGAAATTACTGAAGCAATTCAGTGGTTGTCAGAGGTGCACATACCTGTGGTAACATTGGTGACGGATATTCCCCATTCGCGGCGGGTGGCCTATGTGGGGATCGATAATAGAGCGGCAGGTGAAACGGCTGCCTTTCTGATTGGCCAGTGGCTGGGCAAAAGGCCCGCACAGATTCTGGTGACGCTGAGTTCCAGTCGGTTCCGCGGTGAAGAGGAACGTGAAATTGGCTTCCGCCGGATGCTTCGTGAAGCCTATCCGCACCTGGAGCCCATTGAAATCAGTGAGGGCTTTGGCCGAGATCGCGCAACCGGGTTGCAGGTACGCGACGCGCTGGAGCGAAACCAACTAATTTGCGCGGTCTATTCAATTGGCGGCGGGAACAGTGCCATAGTTTCGGCATTCCTTGAAGCCAGACGTGACTGCCATGTCTTTGTTGGTCATGACTTGGATGCGGACAACAGGAAGTTATTGCGCGACGGTGTCTTGCATGCGGTGCTTCATCACGATCTTCGTCAAGACATGCGCATTGCCTGCCTGCACATTATGCGAGCTAACGGGGCCTTGCCGAAAACATCCAGCATGCCGCTTTCGCAGGTTCAGGTTGTTACGCCCTTTAACGTGCCTTCAGCCCTTGAATTGCCATGAGGCGGACCTGTCAAGCCCGATAAGCTCGTCATAGGTCTGGCGGGGTCTTACAAGGG
>JANMPF010000210.1:0-15553 GCA_031369725.1 Rhodobiaceae bacterium
AGAACAGGTAGATGCCCAACGTCCATAGCGGCGGTTGCCCGGCATAGAGCAAGGCCACCCCGAGAAAGATGGCGGAGAACGCCATGCAGAAGCGCACCGCCCATTTGGACAACAGGCGCATGCCGTAACGCATCACCATTCTGCCATTGAAAATCATGGCGCAGGCAATGGCCACGGCAAAGAAACCAAACCACACGGCAAACAATCTGCCTTGGGCATATTGCTCGGCAAATATCTGTTGCGAGGTTCCGAGATAGGAAATGAAAGCCGCGAAAACAAAGCCGACGGCGACCGTGTAGCCCCACGCGGTCGGAAAGCGAAAAAACTCCCTGGCGGAATGATAGAGGTTGGCTGCAGAAAACGCCACGCGGTTTTCCTTTGGCAGGGTTTCTTCCTGACGCACTTCGAGGAAAATTGCCGCAATCACGCACATCACCAGAAAGCCCGCAAATATCATGCGCCAGCTTGCCACAAACAACACGAGCTGGCCGATGGAAGGTGCCATGATGGGTACCAACATGAATACCGACATCACAAATGACATGATGCGCGCCATGGCCGCACCGCCTTGCCCATCGCGCACCATGGCCATGGATACAATGCGGGGGCTGGATGCGCCAAAGCCTTGCAAGGCGCGGCCAGCCAGCAACATTTCAAAACTGGTGGAGAACAGGCACAAGGCAGAACCTGCAAGATAAATCAGAAGGCCGGCAAAAATTGCAGGTTTGCGTCCTGTGCTGTCGGATATGGGGCCGCTGAGCAAGGTGCCAATTGTCATGCCGCCGAAAAACGCGGTGATAATGAATTGCCGCTTGTTGGGGTCACTCACGCCAAATTCCTGCGCAATGGTGCCAATGGCAGGCAGCATGGTGTCAATCGACATGGCAACCAGGGCAGTGAGAAGGGCGACAAGGAAAATGAATTCCTTTTGAGACGTATGTTCGTTGGTCATGGATCCCAATTCTATTTAATAAAACGCAGGGCGCGCATTACGTCAAAAATATTGCTGGCTTCAACACGGTTGGTGCGATTGCCGATGTATTGGCAACCGGGATAGAAACTTTTTTCATAAGCCAAGGCGGGGCTGTGATAGGTCACGTCCAGCGTGAAATGCTCCGGCAATTGCACCAAACAATCTTTCAGAACTCCCCGCAAGGATTTTTCCACGTCGGCGCGTATGGCATTTTGCGCAGTTATTGGCGTCATCGAAATGGTGGATTGTCCCCGCCCGTGCTTCACGGCAAGCCTGCCGATATGGGCGTTGGTTTGCTCCACTTCTTCCATCAGGGCCTCGTCGCCACTAATGAAGACAACGGGAACACCGAGACTTGCGGCAGCCAACGCGCAAAGCCGGAACTCGGAAACGGGGGTGCCGTTCAACTTGATCATGTGGGTGCGCGTGTTCAGGGTATGGGCGAGGCTATTGCCTTCGGAACCCACACTGGCGTGGTGACCAATCATCACGAGGCCGGCAAAGCTTTCGTCAATTTCCTGGATCATGCTGAAGGGGTGGCCGGACCAGTCGCGAATGAGGGTTACATCTGCCGGTAACATGGTGGTCACCAGGTTACGCCCGCTGTCATGGGCATCTTTCAGCCAAATTTCGGTTGCCCCGGCGGCCCTTGCGCCGTCAATGGCGGCAATGGCTTCGCGGGTCATGATTTCGCGGAATTCGGCCCAATCGGCATGGCCCTTCTCGGCCTCGTCCCAATGGGTTATGCCTGCCACACCTTCGATATCGACACTGATGTAAACTTTCATTGCGTGAGATTAGGCCCCATGAAGATTAATTCCAACAGCCGAAGCGTGGACCTAGACCCGCAAAATCCGCAATTCTACGAGAATCCCTATGGCTTTTACCATGAGCTGCGCCAGAAAGCCCGCGCCTTCAAATGGGAACAATATGGCTATTGGTGCTTTCCTACCCATGAAGATGTGAGTGCCCTGCTGCGCGACCGGAGGTTTGGCCGCCAAATCCTGCATGTGGCAACGCGCGAGGAATTGGGAATGGCTGAAATTCCCCCACGCCTCAAAGCTTTCCATGATTTCGAAAAACATTCGCTGCTGGAATTGGAACCACCGGTTCACACGCGGCTGCGTGGTCTGGTGAGCCGGGCCTTCCTGTCGCGACAGGTTGAACGCTTGCGTCCCAAAATCGAGAGTCTTTCCAACAGCTTGGTTGATGGCTTTGAGGCGCAAGGTGAAGTTGACCTGCTGGCCGCCTATGCCACTCCCATTCCGGTCATCGTCATCTGCGAATTACTTGGAGTGCCAACCGACATGGCCAAGCAATTTCTCGCATGGTCACACGACATGGTGGCGATGTACATGGCAAAACGGAACTTTGCGATTGAGGAAGCTGCCGTCAAGGCTACCATTGAGTTTAGTGGCTATATGCGTTCGCTGATTGCCGAGCGCCGCAAGAACCCGCAAGGTGACTTGCTGTCAGAACTGGTGCGGGCTGAAAGCGAGGGCGAAAAGCTTTCCGAAAATGAACTCGTCACCACAGCGATTTTAATTCTCAACGCGGGCCATGAAGCCACTGTGCACAGCATCGGCAATGGCATCAAAGCCCTGCTTGAGCTTGCCATCATGGAACCGATCACTGAGCCCATCATTGAAGAAATCATGCGCTATGATGCTCCTTTGCATCTCTTCACGCGCTACGCTTTGGAGGATATGGAATACGCCGGGATCAAACTCAAGAAAGGTGAAGAAGTGGGCCTTATGCTGGGTGCAGCCAATCGCGACCAAACGCGCTTTGAAAGCCCCGACCAGTTCATCACATCGCGCGAGACTAACCCCCACGTGAGTTTCGGTGCCGGAATTCACTTTTGCATCGGTGCGCCTCTGGCGAGGCTCGAAATGCTGATCGCGCTGCAAACGCTTTTCAAACGCCTGCCGAATTTGAAGGTGGCGGCAAGCCCGCATTATAAAAATGTGTATCATTTTCATGGGTTGGAAGAATTGCGGGTAACTTTCTAGACGTCGTTTCCGCGCCATCTGCTGACGTTTATCCGCCGCCCGAAAACCTCACTTGAGCGTAAAGCTAGCCATAGGTGAAACTTTCTCAACAGGCTTTGACATGACTGACATCCAGCCCGCCCCGACCGCCCGTCGCTCCAGAAGTGGTGGCGGGGCCGATGCCCGCCGCGCACTGCGAGGGTCCAACGAGATCAAGCAGGCTGGTTATATCCGTCGCAACATTAAGCTTTATGAGCCCTACTCCGATGATCAACTTGAACTGATTGAGCACAATGCCGAAACGGTGTTGCAAGAAACCGGCATTGATTTTTATGAAGATGAAGAAGCCGTTCAGATATGGAAGGATGTGGGAGCTGATGTGAAGGCATCCGCCAGGGAAGCTCGGCGGTTTCGCATTCGTTTCCCGCGCGGGCTGGTGCGCTCACTGATCAAAACAGCACCGCGCGAATATGTGCAGCATGCACGAAACCCCGCCAACTCTGTGGTGATCGGCGGTAACAACACGGTGTTTGCGCCCGTCTATGGCCCTCCGTTCATTCGCAATTTGGATGAAGGCCGTCGTTATGCCACGATCGAAGACTTCCGCAATTTTGCCAAGCTGGTTTACATGTTGCCATCGCTTCACCATGCGGGTGGCACTTTGTGTGAACCTGTTGACATTCCTGTGGCCAAGCGTCATTTGGACATGATCTACACCCACATTAAATATTCCGACAAACCTTTCATGTCTTCGGTAACAGCGGGTGAGCGCTCGGCCGATTCAGTCGCCATGTGCGAAATGCTATTCGGCAAAGAATTCGTCGATCAGAATTGTGTGATGACCTCACTGATCAATGCCAATTCTCCCATGGTGTGGGACGGCGTGATGTTGGGCGCACTGAAAGTGCTGGCCCGCGCCAATCAGGCTTGTGTTATTTCGCCGTTCATTGTGGCAGGTGCCATGTCGCCCACCACCACTGTTGGCACGCTTACGCAGATTTTGGCAGAAGCCTCGGTCGGCATCGCCTTTACACAGCTCTGCCGCCCCGGTGCCCCTGTCGTGTTTGGAACATTCGCTGCTTCAATGTCGATGCAATCAGGAGCGCCAACATTTGGAACACCCGAACCTGCGCATGTGACATTTGGTGCCGCACAATTGGCGCGGCGCATGGGTGTGCCGTTCCGGTCCGGCGGTGGTTTGTGCGGCTCAAAAATTCCAGATGCACAAGCAGCGTACGAAACTTCCAATACGCTGTGGACCACCATTCTGTCAGGCGTGAACTTCTGCCTGCACTCGGCCGGCTGGCTCGAAGGCGGGCTTTCATCTGGCTATGAAAAACTAATCATGGATGCAGACCAACTCTCCATGTTCCAGAAATTTGCCGAAGGTGTGGACTTCTCGGAGAATGGCCAAGCGATGGATGCCATCCGTGAAGTGGGTCCGGGTGCGCATTATCTGGGCTGTAATCACACGCAGAATAATTTTGAAACCGCCTTCTGGCGCTCATCGCTGGCCGACAACAATTCTTATGAGCAATGGCGTGATGATGGCGAGAAAGACATTGTGGTGCGCGCCAACTCAAAATGGAAGCGCATGCTCAAAGAATATGTGGCCCCCGCATTAGACGAAGGCATTGACGAAGGCCTGAGAGACTTCATCGCCAAGCGCAAGGAAGTCCTGCCGGATAGCGTGAGCTGAAACATAGAAAACTCGTGATTCCGGCGCAAGCCGGAATCTGGTTGTCGCTCTAGTCCGGTGCAAGATTCCGGCTTGCGCCGGAATGACGGAGTGTTATTACAGGCTTCCTGTCCGTCAGCGCGTAGATTCCAACACCGGCGATCACCATGGTGGAACCCAGGGCATCAGCGAGCGTGAAAGGTTCACCCAGAATCCAAACCGCAAGCGCAATGGTGATCAGCGGGGAGATGGTGGCGATCATCGAAGTGGATTGCGGCGAGATGCGTGAAAGCCCGGCGTTCACCAGGAATGATGGCAGCACGGTTGCAAAAAACCCGGTGCCTGCCGCCAGCCAGAAAAACCGGGGCGATGATGAAAAATCAAATCCGCGACTGGTGATGATGAAATGGGCAATGCAGGCGAACGCCGAACCTGAAAGTGCAATCGACGTGAATAACGTGCTGCCCATGATGGTGATGAATTTCTTGGCCAAAAGCTGGTAAATCGCAAAGGTTATGGCGCAGCCAAGCACAAGCGCGGTGCCAATGATGGTCGCCGTGCCACCGGCTGGCAGCGCGCTCAAAAACACCACAACGAGGCCGGCATAGGTAATGGCTGCGGCAAGAACACTGAGCCAGGCGAGACGCGAACCAAAAAACATCCAGCCGAGGAACATCACGAAAATGGGGTAGGTAAACAGCACGAGGCGCTCAAGCTGGGCGGTGATGTAAACCAGCCCTTCAAAATCCAGAAGCGAGGAAATGTAATAGCCGATAAAACCCGTCAACAAGGCGCGGATGGTGAGATTCCAGCCGGGCAATGGTTTGCCATTCTGGCGCAACTGATAAACCGCATAGAGCCCAACGCCGACAAAGAACGGCAGGGCCACTGCCATGCGCAAAGCCAGCATCAGGGCGGCGTTAGCCTGTTCCATATAGGCAAGCTTGATGAATATGGCCTTGGTCGAGAACAGGGCAGCGCCTGCGCCCGCATATAGATAGCCACTTAACACCCGATGCTTTTCCATGTCCCTGCCTTTACATGTGCACCCTATACTTGTGCAATTCTTTGCGTATCATGCCTGTCATGCGACAATGAGGAGATGAAATGACTGCCCTGCACTATCATTCAGCACTTGATCTCGCCCGGCTCTTGCGCTCTCGAAAAATCTCTGCCCGGGAACTGCTGGAAAGCTGCCTTGACCAGTATGCACTGCATAATCATGCGCTGAATGCCGTCGTCGTCACCAACATTGGCCGGGCCAAGCAGGCTGCGGCGGCTTCTGACAGGCGCCTGAAAAAAGGCATGCCAATGGGCCCGTTCGATGGCGTTCCAATGACGGCCAAGGAATCATTTGACTGGAAAGGCACGCCTTCCACCTGGGGTTCACCGGCATTGCTGGAAAACATTCCAGACAAGGACGCAACCGCCATCACCCGCCTCACCAATGCGGGAGCCGTGATGTATGGCAAGACCAACGTGCCGCTCATGCTGGCGGATTGGCAAAGCTTCAACGCCGTCTATGGCACGACAAACAATCCCTGGGATGTGACACGCGCTCCCGGCGGCTCATCGGGTGGTTCTGCGGTAGCTTTGGCAACCGGCATGAGCGCTTTGGAAATTGGCAGTGACATCGGTGCATCACTGCGCAATCCGGCGCATTATTGCGGTGTCTATGCCCACAAGCCCACCTATGGCGTTGTCGCCTACACTGGCCAGTTGCTGAGCAATGTCGAGCCCGGCGACATCACCGTTGCAGGGCCTATGGCGCGCTCGGCGAGAGACTTGACAGCGATGATGAAAATTCTTAGCGGTGCGGACGGCATTGCGGCGCGGGGGTTCAGCTATCACCTGCCCGACCTCAAGCAAAAAACCTTCAAGCAGTTCCGGGTTGCGGTCATGCTGACTGATCCCAACAGCGAGGTTGACCAACCGGTACAGGACCTGATCATCAAGCTTGCCCAATTCCTTGCCAAGAAAGTGAAGAAAATTTCCTACGAGGCGCGGCCGGCGTTTTCAACCCAGGAAGCCATGGATGTTTTCATCGCCATGCTGCGCTCTGCCACCAGCCGCCGTCAGACTGAGGCAGATTTCGCCAGGAACAAAACCATCGTCGCAAGTTTCGCCAGAGATGATGAAAGCTATTATGCCAAGATGACGCGTGCCTATGTGATGTCGCACCGCACCTGGCTCATGGCCAACGAGCGCCGCCACCAAATGCGCCTGATCTGGGACAGGTTTTTTGACGACTGGGACGTGATGATCTGCCCGGCCGCAGCTTCCGCTGCCTTCCCGCATGACCATGTGGGTGACCGCCATGAACGCAGCATTGTGGTGAATGGCCACAAGGTTCCGACGACTGATCAACTATTCTGGGCAGGCTATTCCGGCTGCTTCTATCTGCCGTCAACCGTGGCGCCACTCGGCTTGACCCCGCAAGGCCTGCCATCGGGAGTGCAAATCATCACGCGGCAATATGGCGACTACACGAGCTTGCGCTTTGCCGAGCTGTTGGAAAAGGAATACGCGCGTTTTGTGCCACCGCCCGGGTATTGAATCCCTCTGCAACCAAGTATCCACCCCACCAAATTCGTCATTCCGGCGCAAGCCATCAAATTCGTCATTCCGGCGCCCATTTATCCGTCCTTCCGGCGCAAGCCGGAATCTGGTGGCAGTTTCTATCCTGAACGGGATTCCGGCGTGCGCCGGAATGACGGGGTGGGGGAAGTGCGCCGGAATGACGAATTTGGAGGGGTGGGACGTGCGTCGCAATGACGGAAATTGCTGGAACTAGAACTCCACCAGCTTTGCTGGCACATCGGTGTCCTTCGTCCAGCTCCATACTGCAAGCATGGGGCGGTCTGCGGTTTTCGTTGCATGAATTTCATTGGGCGTGTGCCAAATTATTTCGCCGGCAGATTTCGGCGCAAAGCCGCCTTCGCCCTGCTTCCATTGGGTTGATCCGGTCAGCGGCCAATAGAGTTCAGGGGCTGGGTGGTAGTGGTCCTTGTAATGGCGATTTGGGCCAAGCATCAAAAGCCCCAAAATGAAATCATCACCCCTGAAAAAACCCTTGGGGCCAACCAACTCGCACCAGCCATAGTTGTGCGAAAAGCCGGCACCCAGAATTGCATCGGTGTAACTTGCCGACTGGCACCATTTCAAATGGCCATCAAGGGTTGCCATGGCAGCGGCAATGGCGGCCTCCAGCATCATGGTCTCGGCAATGGCTTGCGGGAAATAGCGGGTGACGGGCAAATTTTGCGGGTGCGGCTCAACAAAATCCGCGCGCGTCAAATCCTGTTCGCTGAGGCGGCGCAATACGGTTTCCACCGCCTCGCCACCACGGGCATGCAAGCCCCGTGCAATGGCTCCAATCAGCCAGCGCGCATCATTATAGAGTCCTTCGCCCATGACCTGCACTTAACCGCCAGACGGCTTGAAATCAAGTTAACGCAGTGTTCGCGATCATGAAATACCGGGCCCGGTTATTTCCTTGAGCAGCTTGCGGTAAATTGCTTCGGCATAGGCTGAGTAATCATCGGCGGGGATAACAAAATGGCCTTCGCCACCGGCCACCTGGTTCTGGAAATAGATATTCAGGGTTGGCCATTCGTTAAGTATGGCAAGTGCATTTATGGTAATTCCCTGTGCCACCAGCCTGTCGCGCACGCCTGCCACCGGAACGCCAATATTGTTGCGGCCGTCGGAAGAGACGTCAACCACCCGGCGCGAGCTGCGCGGTGCTGTGGTAAGAAGGGCTGCGGAATAGAGCAGCGCACTGGAAATTGACGTGCCACCTTCGGCGAGATTTCGTTGTGTCACCATGAGCGTGTTGCCCAATCGCTCAGCGTCGTCGCTGGTTGCGATGATCGTCCATGGCAGCACAATGGTTTGACCGTTTGCATCCGACCATTCAATCACGCTCACGGCAATGCGCTGCAAGTTGCCGTGGGCGATGGCAGCTTTCACTTCGGCGCGCTTGAAGGCCTGGCCCAAGCCTTGCATCTGCAAGGCAAACTCCTTGGCATCGACGCTGAAGGAACAATCCACGGCAAGAACGAGGGCCAAATCCACCTCGTCTGCTTCCGCGAAAATTCTTGAAGAAAAGCCCAAACAAATCAAGCCATAAAACAGTGCCGCTAACACCTGACGCTGGCAAAAACTCTTCAAGCGATTATCTCCAAGGCTCTCCATCGCCGCCCTTGAGGCGGTGACCCAGCCTGGGTGGCCGGGTTACGCCTGGCCATGGAGAGATTAAGAAACTAGTGGTGCAGTTCGATGTAATCCAGCGCGCGGCAATCTTTCACGGACCAGCCGACATTCACGGTCTTGCCCTGCACGATACCATCATTGCGGGATTTATTTGGCACTTTCACAATAAAATTTTCGTGACCCGCAACTTCAAGGCGCGCCCTTATGTGGTCGCCCAAATAAATCAATTCAGCGATCCTGCCTTTCAAGATGACATCGACATTCTTGGCCAGCGGATTGATTTCAACACGCTCGGGCCGGATGGAGAGCAATGTGCGCTCACCCTTGTTGCCCACATTGACGGCAAGCGCCTTCACCACATCATCGTTGTCCAGCTTCACAGTGGCAACCTTGTCCTCGCTCACGCCAAGAACATTGCCCTTCAGCTTGTTATTCTCGCCGATGAATTGCGCCACGAAGGAATTCTGCGGGCGTTCGTAGAGCTCATCGGGTGATGAGAGCTGCTGCACCACGCCATCGTTGAACACCGCAATGCGATTGGACATGGTAAGCGCTTCGGACTGGTCATGGGTCACGTAGACAATGGTCACCCCAAGGCGTTCATGAATGTGCTTGATTTCATACTGCATCTGCTCGCGCAGCTGCTTGTCGAGGGCACCCAACGGCTCATCCATCAACACAAGATCAGGTTCAAAAACAAGGGCGCGGGCAACGGCAATGCGTTGCTGCTGGCCACCGGACAATTGGCCTGGCCTGCGGCCCGCCATGCCGGGAAGTTCCACCAGCTTGAGAATTTTTCTCACCCGGTCCTCAATCTCGGCTTTGGCCACATCGCGCACCTGCAAGGGGAAAGCCAGGTTTTCAGCAACCGTCATGTGCGGAAACAGCGCATAGTTCTGGAATACCATGCCAATGCCACGTTTGTGGGGTGGCGTATTGTTGATGGGCTGGCCCTTCACATAAATTTCGCCGTGGGTTGCGGGTTCAAACCCCGCCAGCATCATCAGCGTAGTGGTTTTGCCGGAGCCGGATGGCCCCAGCATGGTGAGGAATTCGCCCTTGGCGATATCAAGGTTGAGGTCTTTCACGACCAGCGTTTCGCCATCGTAACTCTTTTGCACCTTGGCAAAACTTACCATCGTTTCAGTTGACATAGCCCACCCCTTTTTTGCCCATCATATGCAGTCATTGAAAAAATGGAAGTGCTGATATTCAGCGCTTTTTTCGTGCCGCTTTTTTGGGCGTCCTGACGATTAAATGTTCAGGTCCGTAAGGAAATCCGGTCAGGTTGCGGTTGCCCTTTTCGGTGATTACCAGAATGTCGTGCTCGCGGTAGCCGCCAGCGCCCTTGTGGCCTTCGGGAATCATGATCATGGGTTCCATGGAAATCACCATGCCGGGTTGCAAAACCGTGTCGCAATCCTCGCGCAGTTCGAGGCCTGCTTCGCGGCCATAGTAGTGGCAGAGAACGCCGAAGGAATGTCCATAACCAAAGGTGCGGTATTTCAGCAAATCATGCTGGGCGTAGATGTCATTAAGGGATTTGGCAATGTCCGAACACCTGGCACCCGGCACCAGCAGTTTCTTGCCCGCATCATGCACGCGGCAATTTACCTCCCACATTTTCAGGTGCTGTTTTGATGCATTCCCGGCAAACAGTGTACGTTCGAGCGCCACGTAGTAGCCTGCCACCATGGGAAAGCAATTCAAGGAAAGAATGTCGCCTGGTTTGATCTTGCGGCTGGTTGCCGGATTATGTGCGCCATCGGTGTTGATGCCGGATTGAAACCACGTCCAGGTATCCAGCAATTCCGCCTGGGGCCAAACCCTCGCAATCTCGCGCACCATTGCCCGGGTTGAATGGAGTGCCACCTCGTGTTCAGGAACGCCCACCGCAATGGCTTCCACACATGCCGCGCCGCCGATGTCTGCCACGCGCGCCATCCTGGTGATGTGCCGGATTTCCTCGTCAGACTTGAGCATCCGCATGTGCATGGATGGAGCTGCCACATCCACCCATTCAACAGCGGGGAAAGCCGCCATCAATGCGGTACGGAAATCCATGCTCACGTGGTCGAATTCAATGCCGATGCGCTTGGCATTTTTGATCAGGCCCTGCACGGCGGTGAAATAATTTTCCTTGTTCCAATCGGTGTAGGTGACATTGTCGCCGAAGGTTCGCCTGGCGGGCTGGCCGCCATCAATTGCCGCGGTCACTGACGTGGCATTGGTTTGCGTGATCACCAGGCCATATTTGCGGCCGAAGCCGCAATAGAGAAAATCCGCGAGATAACAGATGTTGTGATAGCTGGTGAACAGGCAGGCATCGACACTGCACTTGGCCATCCAGCCGCGAATGGTGTCCTGCCGACGTTGCATTTCAGCAGCGGAGAATGTGGGCTTGGGTGGTTTGCCGTTGTGGCGGTAATCAACAAGGCTGGGGCGGCCGCTGGTCATCATGCACTCCTGAAATTGCAAGCCCCTTTTCCGGGATAACAGGTGCTTGTGTCAAAAGATGAACGCTCACATAATGCATGAGTTATTTTCATGGGAGCACTCTTGGCCCGCCTGCCGCCGTTAAACGCCCTGAAATGCTTTGAAGCTGCCGCCCGCACCGGCAGCTTTTCCAGGGCGGCAGATGAATTGCACGTTAGCCAATCGGCGGTCAGTCATCAAATCCGTCATCTTGAAGACTGGTTCGGCGTTCCGCTGTTTGACCGGCAAGGCCGCAAGACGTTGCCAAACCCGCAAGGTGCCGAATTGGCGCGCTCATTGGCGGACGCTTTCGGCATTATGGGAACCGCCTGCCAGCGCATCGCCAAAAGCGATGGCAAGGCCTCGCTCACCATTGCTGCCATTCCCTCCATTGCAACAATCTGGCTGATACCCCGTCTGCCCGCCTTCATGCGCCTGCACCCGGAAATCAATGTGCGCCTGATGCACGCGGTTTATGACTATCCCATTGATTTTGAGGATGTGGATCTGGCCATCGTTTACGGCGACTGGGACGATGCGCCAGCGCACGCCACCAAATTCCTCGAGGGCGTTTCGGTTCCAGTTTGCAATCCGGTCTATCTCGATCAGATGGGTCCCTTTGAAAAGCCCGCCGATCTCCTGAAATGCTGCCTGCTACATGATCTTGACCGCAGGCCGTGGTCGCGCTGGTTCAAGGCTGCCGGATTGAAAAATGAAGACCAGCAGCCCGGACCGCTGTTTGAAGGTTTCAACCTGCTGCATTCGGCCATGCTGGCGGCACAAGGTGTCGGTCTTGCTCCCATCGCCATTCTCGCCGATGACTTGAAAAGCGGCAGGCTCATCCGTCTCTTTGACACCCAAGTGCTGCATGAAAAAGCCTATTACATTTGCGAACCTGCCACCCCCCGCCTTAGCCGCGCTGGCGAAGTTGCCACATTCAGGGCGTGGTTGCTGAGGCAAGTTGCGGCATGAGCGTTGTGATCGAAACGATAACTGAAGCACATATCGAGGGCTTTTACCGCGCACTTGATGCTGTCTCGCGCGAGCGAAAATACCTGGCATTCCTTGAGGCACCGCCACTCACCAAAGTGCGCGAATTTGTGGTGAACAACATTTCTCGTGGCTTCCCCCAATTTGTGTGCATGTCGAAGGGAGACGTCATCGGCTGGTGCGACATCATTCCTCACGAGCGGCCCATTCACGCCCATTGCGGCGTATTGGGAATTGGGCTGCTGCCACAATTTCGCGGCGCGGGACATGGTTCAACCCTGATGGCTGCCACGCTGGAGGCCGCAGAACGCCGTGGCCTCAAGCGGATTGAACTTACCGTTCATGCCAGCAACCTCCATGCTGTGGCACTTTATGAAAAATGCGGCTTCCAGCGGGAAGGCGTCATGCGCAATGCCATTTGCATCGATGGGCGCTATGAGGATTGCATCATGATGGCATTTCTTATGGGCAAGTGAAGGCCCGGCCCGGCATTTAAGGCATTGAAGAACATACCAGCCTTGCGTATCCACAGGTGGCGGTCAGGCGTTGGCCTTGCTAGACGGTGTTATCACAACCGGACAGCGCTTCACTTTGACAACAGTTGAAAATCGCATCGCCAGCAGCACCGTTTTTGCGGTGTTGATTTCGGTTGCCGCCTGTCACCTGATCAATGACACGCTGCAGGCCCTGATGCTGGCCATCTATCCATCCTGCGCAATTCCTATGCCCTCACCTTTGGCCAGGTGGGCATGATTACGCTGGTGTTTCAGGTGACCGCGTCGATCCTGCAACCGCTGATCGGACATTATACAGACCGCAGGCCGCTGCCCTATTCCCTGCCGGTGGCTCCGGCCTTTACGCTTCTGGGCCTGGTCTTGCTGGGGGTTGCCACCTCCTACCCCGCCATCCTTGTGGCGGCGGCTGCGATTGGCATTGGCTCTGCCATTTTCCATCCGGAGGCTTCGCGCGTGGCAAGGCTTGCGTCAGGTGGGCGTTACGGCATGGCGCAAAGCCTGTTTCAGGTTGGCGGCAATGTGGGATCGTCGCTTGGCCCGCTGCTGGCTGCATGGATTATTCTGCCGCACGGGCAGGAAAGTGTCGTGTGGTTCGGCGTAATTGCGCTGGCGGCGATCGGAATTCTGGGTGGTGTTGGCCGCTGGTATGGCCATCATATCAGCCCTGGGAATGCCACCCGGCCAATGCCCACCGCGCATCACGGCCTCAGTGGCCGCCGGGTGATACTGTCACTTTTCATTCTGGTGGCCCTGATGTTCTCAAAGTTCGTTTACACATCGAGCTTCAGCAGCTTCTATACCTTCTATCTCATCGATCATTTCCACGTGGGCGTGAAAGACGCGCAGGTTTATCTCTTCGTTTACCTCGCTGCTTTTGCAATGGGCACCTTTGCCGGAGGGCCGATAGGTGACCGCATCGGGCGCAAGGCTGTCATCTGGTTTTCAATTCTGGGGGCATTGCCATTCACCCTTGCACTTCCGTTTGCCAACCTGTGGTGGACGGTGATCCTCACCATTCCCATCGGTCTCATTCTCGCATCGGCGTTTTCGGCCATGGTGGTTTATGCACAGGAACTTCTGCCTGGCCGGGTTGGCATGATTTCGGGGCTGTTCTTCGGTACCGCCTTTGGCATCGCCGGTCTGGGTGCCGTGCTGCTTGGCAACCTTGCCGACCACACCAGCATCACGTTTGTCTTCCAGCTGTGCTCAGTGCTGCCAGCCATCGGGCTGCTCACGGTGTTTCTGCCGGGCAGCGAAAAGCTGAAGCCGCAGCGGTAAATATCCGGTCAGACAAACGGCGCGTTCTGGGCGTGCTGGGCCGTGGCAATCGCATTGGCTTCAGGAAAGGTGAACGCACCGCCAAACAGGGCGCGGCTGGTGATCACGCCTGCAATGTTGGGAAGATAGGACAGGGTTGAAATATCATTCAGGGTTTTGACCACGCCGCTGACGATGATAGGTGTCCTCACCTTGGCGGCAAGGCTTGTGGCGTGGGCCATGGTGCTATCGGGGAAGCCCTCATCCCTGTCAATATCGGTATAGATGATGGCGGCCAGTCCCACATTGTCGAACTGGTGGGCGAAATCCTGTGGTGTGAAGGTGGTTGTTTCAGTCCAGCCCTCAATCACCACGTGACCGCCCCGCGCATCAATGCTCACCACCACGGAATCGGGGTAAGCGGTGGCTGCCGCCTTGACAAAATGCGGATATTTCACGGCAGCCGTTGCAATTACCACGCGGGCGGCTCCTGCATCCATCCAGCCGTGGACCTTTTCCATCGATCTTATGGCGCCGCCAACCTGCACCGAGCAACTCACGCTGCGGATGATTTGCTTGATGATATCGTTGTTCTCACCATCATTGAACACCGCATCAAGATCGACGACATGCAGCCAGGTTGCACCTTGCGCCACCAGGTCGTGGGCGGCCTGCACGGGATCGACATCATAAACCAGCGGGCTGTCAATGCGGTTGCGAAGCAGGTTGACCAAGCGGCCCTTGCGCAATTCGAGATCGGGATAAATAATCATGATGCCCTCGCCATTTCCGCCATCTTGCGCCAAAAAAAGTCTGAAATAAACCCCTCACCCTGAGGCGCCAAGCGCAGCTTGGCCTCGAAGGGCCAGTGGATGCGGGGCGCGCGCGCAAATGCTTCGAGGCATCGCAAGAGCGATGCACCTCAGCATGAGGGCAATAGAAGGGAGAGAATACCGCCATGCTGACCTGCCTTTTCCTCATTTGACAATCACCGCCCGGCACTTACACAGTGCGGCAAAATCAAAGGGGCCTTTCATGCAGTCTCATGCGAAAGTTGTGGTTATCGGGGGTGGCGTTGTGGGCTGCTCCATTCTTTATCATCTGGCCAAATTGGGCTGGAAGGATGTGGTGCTGCTGGAGCGCAAGGAACTTACGTCGGGTTCCTCATGGCATGCGGCCGGCATCATCCACACCATCAACTCAGATTCCAACATTGCGCGGCTGCAGGGCTATACCATCAATCTCTACAAGGAGCTCGAAGACCTTACCGGCCAGTCCTGCGGCATTCACCGGCCGGGCGGCATCTATCTGGCGGCCACCAGGGAACGTTATGACTACCTGAAGCAGGAACGCGCCAAGGCCCGCTATCTCGGGCTTGATTCCGATTTCATTTCGCTGGCCCACGCGCGCGAATTGAATCCGCTCATTGACCCGTCAAAATATGTGGGTGCGTTATTTG
>JANMPF010000268.1:0-2017 GCA_031369725.1 Rhodobiaceae bacterium
CCACCTCCGGCAAGATTTCCGTAAACGGCATGTCTCCTCACCAGGCGCGGCAGTCACGTGCCTATGGCTACGTGTTTCAGGCGCCGGCGCTGTATCCATGGCGCACCGTGCAACAGAATGTTGGCCTGCCCTTGGAGATTATGGGAACTGTTGATGCAGCAACCCGCATCAAGCGCAATCTCGAACTCGTCAACCTCGCAGGCTTCGAGAAAAAATTTCCCTGGCAATTGTCAGGTGGCATGCAGCAGCGCGTGTCCATTGCCCGCGCCTTGGCCGTTGAGCCCAAACTGCTGCTGATGGATGAACCCTTCGGTGCCCTTGATGAAATCGTGCGTGACAAACTGAACCAGCAATTGCTGGAACTGTGGGCCACCACCAAAAAGACCGTGGTGTTCGTCACCCACTCCATTCCCGAAGCCGTGTTCCTGTCGTCAAAAATCGTGGTGATGAGCCCACGGCCGGGCCGCATCATCGACGTGATCGAAACCAGCTTGGCCGCCAACCGCACACTGGATATTCGTGAAACCCCGGAGTTCCTGAAAATAGCCCACCGCGTGAGAGAGGGCCTGAAGGCGGGGCACAGCTATGAAGATTGATCGCACTTGTGCTTCGCGGCGCGGTTTCACCGCGCACCTCAGCATGAGGGGTTTACCTCACCCTGAGGTGCGAGCGCTTGCGAGCCTCGAAGGGCCCTTGGCAAAATGAGCACCACCCGCACCCACGGCAACATCCTCCCCGTCGCCATCGTGTGCCTCATCATTCTTGTTGTTTGGTATATCGCCGCAATCTTCATGAACACTGTTATCGCCCAGCCAAAAATTGATGCGGTAGGTGGCGGCCTTGCCAACACCATAAACGTGTCATGGAGTCTCGATCGCCCTGTTATTCCGGCCCCTCACCAGGTGGTGGCCGAAGTTTGGAAATCTGTTTTCACCGTCGCCCCTTGGACTGTGAAATCCCTCGTCTATCACGTCTGGGTAACTCTCTCATCAACACTTGTGGGCTTTGCATTGGGAACCCTTCTCGGCATCGCACTGGCCATCGCCATCGTGCATGTGAAGCTCCTCAGCAAAAGCCTCATGCCATGGATCATCGCCTCGCAAACCATTCCCATTCTCGCCATTGCCCCAATGATTATTGTGGTGCTCGGTGCCATCGGCATCACCGGCCTTCTGCCCAAGTCCATGATCTCCATGTATCTCTGCTTTTTCCCGGTCACCATCGGCATGGTGAAAGGGCTCACATCACCAGACCCCATGCAGCTTGATTTGCTGCGCACCTATAGTGCCAGCACAGCCCAGGTGTTGTGGAAGCTCCGTTTTCCAGCCAGCATGCCGTTTCTCTTTGCTTCACTTAAAGTGGCCGTTGCCATCGCCCTTACCGGAGCCATTGTCGGTGAACTTCCGACCGGTGCGCAATCGGGCATCGGCTCGCGCATGCTCGCTGGCTCCTATTATGGCCAAACCATTCAAATCTGGGCCGCCCTCGTGGCCGCCTCTGCGGTGGCTGCAACCCTCGTCTACGGCTTAGGCGGCATTGAACGCATTGTGGGAAAACACATGGGGGCCCGCGCGTGAAGCTATCCTCCATCCGCGATATCCTGGCGCCTGCGATTTTCGTCCTTGCGGTGCTGGCCTTATGGCAATTCCTCGTGCGTTATTTTAATGTGCCGTTCGTCATATTCCCCGCTCCCACGGATGTCTGGTCAAAACTTCTCACATCACTTCCCACACTCTATGCAGATTTCGTGCAAACCTTCATTCGCGCCGTCATCCCCGGCTGGATCATTGGCTCGCTTGCAGGTTTTCTCGTTGCCCTGTTGTGTGACCGTTATGATTTCCTTAAGCGCGGATTGCTGCCCCTTGGCAATCTCGCGGCCGCATTGCCCATCGTCGGTGTGGCCCCCATCCTTGTCATGTGGTTTGGCTTCGACTGGCAATCCAAAGCCGCCATGGTGGTGGTCATGACATTCTTCCCCATGCTGGTGAACGCTGTTGCAGGTCTGCAGGCTTCTGGC
>JANMPF010000284.1:0-8274 GCA_031369725.1 Rhodobiaceae bacterium
ATTTGTCAATGATCACATTGGCTGGAATATCCGTGTACTGATCAATATAGTCACCCACATTGACCAGGGCGCGCACCGGCATCGTGCCGATAACTGCGATCACGCGCTGCAACAGCCCGGTGTCGCCCGAACCCAGCGAACCATAGCTTACGTAGAGCAAGGGTTTGTCATTGTTGGCGGCAAACTGCGGCACCCGGTAGGGGGCATCTTTGCGCACACAGCCTTCCAGATACTGGAACTGCCGTGCCGGCAATTTGTGCCTGCGCCGGAATTTTACCGCAGATGGATAGAGCAGAATATTCATGTGGGGGCTGGCTTCGAAGAATTGCCCCAGCGGATATTTCTTTTCGCCAACGGATTTCAGAAAGACGTTGAAAGCATCATGGATTGACTTGATCGTGGCGTTGAAATGCTTGCGATACCTGGCAAATCCCTTTTTGTCCTTTTCACCACAGCCTGAAAGATGGGGCGGAATATTGGGGTCTTCAATTTCATTTTCCGAGCACGAGATGATGCGCACCCAGGGCTTTCCATGTTCACGGGCATAAGCCTTGATGGCTGGAAACAGGATCACGTTGTCAACGCAAATCACGTCAGGTTTCACTTTCGCCAGCACGCCGGGCAGGTCTTTCTCGGCCCACTTGGCGGTTTCAACGATCATTTCCCAGCAACCCTTCACATAATTGTCGATCTGGTCGTAAGGCGTTTTTCGGAAATTGGGAATATGGCCGTTGATGAAATCCACCCAGAATTTCGCCATTTCTTCCGGCGGCATTGGTTCTGAAAGATTAACCGCATGGGCTTCAAAGCCATAGCCCCGGTAAATGTCGAGAAAGCCGGGGTCGGAGAGAAACACCACCTTATGGCCAAGTTTCTTCAAGGCTTGGCCAATGCCCACAGAGTTGAGTGCCGGCCCAAAGGCTGCCTCCGGAAACAGGGCAATAACTTTCCTGGGTTTCTTTGCGGCAGGCGTTTTTGCCATGAAATGCTCCCTTGCAACGGCAGTGTTCAAGCTTTGGCCCAAAAACTCAAGTACAAAACACCGTGCGCACCGCCCCCACATTGACAATACAATGCGCAGCCCGTTAAGAGACGCCCGTTGCCCTGATGGCGGAATTGGTAGACGCACTAGTTTCAGGTACTAGCGATGAAAGTCGTGGAGGTTCGAGTCCTCTTCAGGGCACCACGCTTCGCCCATGCGGGCTAGCATTGAAATCGACATCAAATGATGCTATATTTGTGCCTATTATTGGAGATACCTCATGCGCACGACGATAGCTTTGGATGATGAGCTGGTTGCAAAGGCGCAGGAATATACGGGCCTCAAGGAAAAGTCAGCACTTGTGCATGAAGCGTTGAAGTCTCTTATTGCGCGTGAAAGTGGCCGTAGACTTGCTGCCTTGGGCGGCAGCGATCCAAATGCCAGTGCTGCACCAAGGCGTAGACCAAAACCAGAATGACGCTTCTTGATACGTCGATTTGGATTAATCATTTGCGCCAAAATGACAGTATTTTGACGCGCCTTCTCGAAGACCAGAAAATATTGATGCATGCATTTGTCATTGGCGAACTGGCATTGGGAAATTTGCAGCAACGCGGCCACGTTCTAAGTGAACTTGCAAACCTGCATTTGGCCGCCAAAGCCTCTGACGCGGAAGTGCTTGTGCTCATCGAACGGTACCATCTTGCGGGTTGCGGCCTTGGCTATGTCGATGCCCACCTTCTGGCATCGGCAAGCATAAGTGGTGCCTCGTTGTGGACGCACGGCAGGCGCTTGCATCAGGCGGCGCTCAACCTTGGTGTGGCGCGGTTGCATTGAGCAGTTCCCAAGCCTTGAGTATTGGCCGCCAGTCTTGTAAGCCTCAGTTTTTCCACAAGGCGAGGATACGTCAGCGCAATGGCGATAAAGCTTTACAAGGGCGACCTGCCCAACGGTCTGGATTTTGGCGCTTCGGTTGCCATTGATACGGAAACCCTTGGGCTTTTGCCGCATCGCGACAAGCTCTGCCTGGTTCAGCTCTCGGCCGGCGACGGCAATGCGCATTTGGTGCAGATGGACCGCAGCTCGTATACGGCACCCAATCTCAAGGCCCTGCTCACAGACCCCAAAGTGACCAAGATTTTCCACTTTGCCCGGTTTGATGTTGCGGTGTTGAAGCAATATCTTCAGGTTGACACATTCCCGCTCTACTGCACCAAGCTGGCATCGCGACTCACCCGCACCTACACGGACAGGCACGGCCTAAAGGACCTGGTCAAGGAATTGCTCGGCATTGAACTCAACAAGCAGCAGCAAAGTTCCGATTGGGGTGCCCACGTGCTGAGCGATGCGCAAAAGCAATATGCAGCGCAAGACGTGCTGTATTTGCATGAGATGAAGGCCAGGCTTGACCAAATGCTTGAGCGTGAAGGGCGAATTGCGGTGGCCAAGGCCTGTTTTGATTTTGTGCCTACGCGGGCGGCTTTGGACCTTGCGGGGTGGACTGAGGAAGATGTCTTCGCGCACTGAGTTCATTCAAGACAGCACCGACAAACTGTTGCAAGCCGCAGCAAGGCGGGCGCGGCTGGCACCGGTCCTGAGCCGGATTGCGGCTGCCTTTGGGCTTGGGCTGGTTGTGCTTTTTGCGTATCAATCGGGCATGTTTTCAGCGCTGCTTCGCAAGCCCTCGCAACCACCGCAAACTGTCGGCATGCCCGACCAGATCACTGGCCATAATTCACGCATCGCAGGCTTTGACCGCGAGCAACAGCCCTATGAAATCACTGCCGAGGAAGGCTACGAAGACAAGACCGATGCAAATCTCGCCCACCTCAAAACGGTGGTTGGCAATTTCAGGAAGGCGAACGGCGAATCATACCAGCTGCAATCGGCAACGGGCCTGTATAATTCCAAGACCAAGGATATGGAATTGCAGGGTGGGGTGAAAATCCTGCAAGCCGACCGTTTCACAACCACAATGGACAAGGCGCATGTAAATGTTGAAACCAAGGACCTGGTTTCAGACGTACCTGTCGTTGTTGAAATGCCGACAGGAACCATCAAAGCCAATGGCATGAAAATAACTAATGACGGCAAGAACATAGTGTTCTTGAATGGGGTAAAGGCCGAGTTCGAGCAAGCGCATGAAAAGGGAGATGTGGCACAATGATCGTCAAGTTAATGTTGGCAAGCCTGATGCTTGGATTGTTTGCCATGCCGTTGCAGCAAGCCCATGCCGCCCAAAAAAAGGGGCCGGTTACGGTTGAGGCCAATCAAATGGAGCTTGTTGATGGTGGCAAGCAGGCCATATTCACTGGATTAGTGGATGCGGTGCGCGAGGATGGCCACATAAAATCTGACAAGATGATTGTGGATTATACGGATACAAAACAAGCCGATGGAACAATGAAATCGGAGGTCAGCAATCTCGACTGTACCGGGAACGTGACGATCACCACCAAGACCCAGGTTATTACCGGCGAATGGGCGAAAATGAATGTAACGGCCAATACTCTGGTGGTTGGCGGCAACGTGAAAGTCGTGCAAGGCAAGACCGTTTTAACTGGGCCAAAACTCGACGTTGATCTAAACACCAACAGAACCATAATGTCGGGTGGCCGCGTAAAGGGCAGTTTTGTTCCGAATTGACGAAGTTCATGGTAAATTAATCTAAATAGGCGGTAATGAAGTGACGCAGAACGGTGAAGTTGGAAGTAACCTGCGTCCGGGGAGGGTGAGAAATGCACCTGCCCGGGCACAGATCGCGAAGCCCCAAGGCCCGACGCCCCGGGGTGATGCAAACTCCCAAAGTCGGCCTGGGCGCGAAGGGATTGTCGTTTCCATGCTCGCCAAGAGCTACAAGCGCAGGCCCGTCGTGCGCAATGTCACACTTGACGTTCGGCGTGGTGAAGCCGTAGGCCTTCTCGGACCCAATGGCGCTGGCAAAACGACGGTGTTCTACATGATCATCGGGTTGGTTGCCGCCGACCAGGGCACGATCAGTCTTGACGGGGCAGATATTACCCATCTGCCAATGTACCAGCGGGCACGTTTGGGCATTGGCTATCTGCCTCAGGAAAGCTCGATCTTCCGGGGACTTTCGGTTGAGGATAATATTCGCGCTGTGCTTGAGCTCGTCGAGCCCGACAAATCCAGACGCGAAAGTGTGTTGCGTGAGTTGTTAGATGAGTTCTCTATTGCCCATATCCGGCATTCGCCGGCTGTTTCACTCTCTGGCGGAGAGCGTCGCCGCGTGGAAATCGCCCGCGCCCTTGCCGCCTCCCCCAAGTTCATGCTGCTCGACGAGCCGTTCGCCGGAATTGACCCGATTGCGATCGGTGATATTCGCAAGCTGGTGCGACAGCTCACCGCTCGGGGAATCGGGGTGCTTATTACGGATCACAATGTGCGAGAGACCCTCGACCTCATCGACAGGGCGCTCATCATCCATGAAGGCTCGGTTTTAGCCGAGGGCACACCCGATGATATTGTCAGCAACCCGGATGTACGTCGCTACTATCTCGGCGAAGAATTTTCGCTGTAGGATGGAGCGTGCGCAATGGCATTGATGCAGCGAATGGATTTGCGTCAGGGCCAGTCACTGGTCATGACGCCGCAATTGCAGCAGGCCATCAAACTGTTGCAAATGTCCAATATTGAGTTGCAGGCCTATGTGGAATCCGAGCTTGAACGCAATCCGTTGCTTGAACGTGATGAGCGCAGCGATGTTGCAAAACCCGAAGCCCAGGATGCAACCGCCAACAACAATGACATGGTGAGCGAACTGGGTGCCAACCAATCGCAGGAAGACAAGCTCAGCACCCTCGATACCGACCTTGAGAATGTTTACACCCATGAAGCGCGCGCTGATTCGGCCAACCGTGAAAGCATGGCGCCGGCTGATTCGGGCTGGGCATCGCTCAGGCCAACGGGCGGACTGTCGCTGGACAGTGATGATTATGATTTCAGCGCTTCGCTCACCAAAACGCTAACGCTTGCGGAACATCTCACTGACCAGCTTAACCTGAATATTCTCAACGCGTCGGACCGCATCATTGGGCAAAACCTGATAGGCATGGTGAACGAGGCGGGCTATCTCACCTCAAATCCTGCCGACATTGCAGACTATCTCGGCACCAGCGCTGAACATGTGTCACGGGTTCTTGAAACCCTGAAGGGTTTTGATCCGGTCGGTGTTTTTGCTGCCGACCTTCAGGAGTGCCTGAGTTTGCAACTGCGGGAACGCGACAGGCTGGATCCTGCCATGGCAATCCTGGTTGCCAATCTTGCCCTTGTGGCCAAGCGTGATTTTGCGGCACTCAAGAACCTGTGCAGGGTTGACCTTGAAGATATCAAGGAAATGATCGCCGAGCTCAAGCATCTCAACCCAAAGCCCGGCAACGCATTTGGTTCTGAACCGGTGCAGCCCGTGGTGCCGGATGTTTTCGTGCGTGCCGCCCAGGATGGCTCATGGATTGTTGAACTCAACAACGAGACCTTGCCGCGGGTGCTGTTCAGCAATCAATATTTAAGCAAGGTGTCACTCACCACGTCGCGCGAGGAAGATAAAAACTATCTCAGCGAATGCCAGGCAAATGCCACGTGGCTGATCAAGAGTTTGGACCAGCGGGCCAAAACGATTTTGAAAGTGGCGCGTGAAATCGTGCGACAGCAGGATGCGTTTTTGGTTCTTGGGGTGCAGCATCTGCGCCCCATCAATCTGAAAACTGTTGCCGAAGCCATCGAGATGCACGAATCAACGGTGAGCCGTGTCACTTCCAACAAATACATGGCCACGCCACGCGGCACTTATGAACTGAAATATTTTTTTACCACGGCAATCGCCTCGTCAACTGCAGGCGGCGACAGCCACTCGGCGGAATCGGTGCGCCAACGCATTAAGGAAATGATCGCCGGCGAGCAGGAAAAATCTGTCCTTTCAGATGATACAATTGTCGAAAACCTGAAAGCCTCAGGCATTGAAATTGCCCGCAGAACGGTGGCTAAATACCGGGAATCACTTAATATTCCTTCATCGATCCAGCGCCGCAGGATAGCCCAGTCGGGGGGTCGCTAAGGCGATTGACTTCACACCCTCACGCCGCTAGTTTCCGCCGCAATTTAAGGGTTGGCCAAGGGCCAGAAGAAATCTACCGGGGTTCATTTCAAAATCTATTGACGTTAGCATTTCGCGCGCCCATGTCTTAAGGTAGAGGTGGCGGAGAAGGATATTCACAGCCATGCAAATTAAGGTCACCGGCAAGAATCTCGATATCGGTGAGGCTCTCAGATCTCATGTTGAAGAGCGCCTGAACCAATTCAGCCAGAAATATTTTGATGGCACCGTGCATGCCCATGTGACTGTTGAAAAGCAGCGTTCAAGTTTCCAAACCGATTGCAGCCTGCATTTGGCAACCGGTCTTGTCTTGCAGGCCCATGGTTCTGCCCACGAGGCGCACCCAAGTTTTGATGCAGCAGCCCAACATCTTGAAAAGCAGTTGAAGCGCTACAAGCAGCGCCTGAAGGATCATCACAAGGAACGCCGCGAGCCGGTGCGCCATGAAGAGGCGGCAACCTATGTCATCCGGGCTGGCCATGATGAGGCGGTGGAGCCCGGCGATCTCAATCCGGTCGTCATTGCCGAAAGCATCACCAGGGTTCCCGAGCTTTCCGTTGGCGAAGCCGTGATGCAACTTGAAATTTCCAGCGTTCCATTTGTATTGTTCAGAAACAGCAAGGGTGGCCAAACCAGTGTTGTATATCGCCGCAGCGATGGCAACATTGGCTGGGTAGACCCACGACCTGCCGCGTAAGGGGAACTGCATACATGACAGATCTCGCAGATATCATTGATGCCCGTGCCATTTTGCCAAGCGTCAAGGCGCAGGGCAAAAAGCAGCTGCTGCAAGAACTGTCCCAGGCCATGGCCAAGTTCGTGAACATCGACCACCGCATTATTTTTGAAACCCTGCTGCAGCGTGAGAAGCTGGGTTCAACCGGCATCGGCCAGGGCATTGCGATCCCGCATGGCAAGATGGCGTCAATCAACCGCGTCTATGGATTGTTTGCACGGTTGACCCAACCCATCGCCTATGACGCGATGGACGGGCAGCCGGTGGATCTGGTTTTTGTGCTATTGGCACCTGACCATGCAGGGGCTGATCATTTGAAGGCGCTGGCGCGAATTTCGCGGCTGCTGCGCGAGAATGACACAATCACCAAATTGCGGGGAACCGATACGGCCGAGGGCCTGTATTCGATCTTGACGGAACCTTCGGCTACAGCTTCGGCTGCCTGACAGGGGAAGCCGGGATCGAAAATGGGACGGGGGTCAATGTCGGCGAATGCGGAGACGTCGGGACCAGTTCATGAGCAGTTGGCGGTGGTGTGGTCAACAAAACTATCGAATATTGAGCTGTTTTCCTGGGTGAAGAGGCCCTTGGGAATATTACTGTCAGCGAGTGAGGACCGCGCAAGGAAGTGGGTAAGTTAATCGACCTATCAGAAGTCCCTCACCTTTTTTCAGGTAATTTCACCTTCATCAAGAGTTCAACTGCGGTCAATAAATTGGAACAAATTCACAAGCAATTATTTGTTTATAGTCCAAAGTATAGGTAAAACACTAGCTGCTAAAAAAATTGCAATAGAGATATTTATCATGCGCAATGTTCTAGCATTTTTTAATACGCTACGAAGCCAAGTACCCAATAACAACCATGTCGCATTCGAAGGAAAACTAACAAAAGCAAATGCCCCTGAAACAATTAATGCCGATAGAAAAGGTTCATTGATAATACCGTAAGACGAGTTAGCTGTAATTGCCATAATCCATGCCTTTGGATTTATCCATTGAAAGGCTGCTGCTTGTAAAAATCTAACAGGTTCACCCGTCGGCTGGGAGCCCGATGCATTTTTAGACACTGCAATACCCCAAGCCATCCAAAGCATATAAGCTGAACCAAAAATACGCAGAAATATGTCCATTTTTGGCAATATAGTGGTTAAAGTTCCTAAGCCTAATCCGACTATAAAAACCATGAGCGAAAAACCAGCGGCAATTCCAACAATTAATGGAACGCTCCTGAATGCTCCAAAATTTAATCCAGAAGCAAGAACCATGAAATTGTTTGGTCCAGGTGTAATTGATGTAATCAAAGTAAAAGCAAAGAGTGAAATAAGCTGCTCCACTGTCATGTCTTAACCATCTAACTTGGCTCTGCCGAAGTTATGACCTGCTCTTCCTCATTGTCCGTCTCCTTTTCTAAAGAACAGACTAACTTTCAACCGAGGTCAAT
>JANMPF010000287.1:0-2374 GCA_031369725.1 Rhodobiaceae bacterium
GCCTTCATCATCAACAAGGCTCAAGCGTTGGCCCTCAGCGTCTTCAAAATCAAGGGTGAGGCGGCCATCGCGCTCGACAGCTTTTTCAAAATTGACGCCGCGCGATTTGAAGTGGTCTGACCAAAACTTGAACGCAGCTTCGCCTTTGACGCGAAGGCCCGTGCGGCAAATGGAATGGGTGCCGCGGCGCTCACGGCCCACGGGCCAATCGAAAAAGGTAATGTCGGTGCCGGGAGAACCCAGACCATCGGCATAGAACAAGTGGTAAGCGCTCACGTCATCCTGGTTTACGGTTTTTTTGACGAGGCGCAAGCCCAGGGTTTGGGTGTAGAAATTATGGTTGCTGGGCGCATCTGCGGTTACAGCGGTGAGGTGGTGGAGGCCATTGAGTTGCATGTTGCTAACCTTTGTTGCCCAGCCATGTCTTGGCGAGGGACACATCATTCTGGGTGAGGTTGTGCCCGGTTGGAAGAGTTTCATGTTGAACGCTGGCATGGGCGGCTTTCAGCATGGTTGCGAGTTGCTTTGCGTTGCTGGCTGGAATGATGGGATCAGCCGCACCCGAAATGAGCAGTACGGGTTTGTGGTTGAGATCAACGGTTGGAGGATTTTTCAGTGGCACCATGGCGCGCAGAAGTATCGCACCCTCCAAAACCTCTGGGCGCAGGAAAAGCACGGCGGCTGCAATGTTGGCACCATTTGAAAATCCGACTGCAAGCGGCATTTTCAAGTCGTGGGTTTTGCAGGCCGCAATTATGAAGTCGGCAAGTTCATGGGCACGGTTTTCAACATCCGCTTCGTCGAAGACACCTTCGCTCAAGCGGCGGAAAAACCGGGGCATGCCATTTTCCAGAACCTGCCCACGGGGCGAGAGCAAGGAACGACCGGCCGACAGGGTACGGCCCAAATCCAGGAGGTCGTTCTCGTCGCCACCGGTTCCATGCAGCAACAGCAAGGGTGCCGCTGAGGACCCACCTTTTTCGAAACGGTGAATAAATGAGAGTTCGTGTGTCATGACTTGCGAAATAACCACCTTGAGCGGTGACTTCAAGCAATCATGATTGGAACCAAGTTACAAGTTATATACCACCTGCAGGTTCCGGCTGGCCCAGGACAAAGCCGGTTCCATCGAGGCCGTAGACATCAGGCCTGAAATTCACACGGCCATCTTCTGTCGCCCAGGCGGTAAGATACATAAAGCGCACGTCCGGCGGGTTTTGAACCTTCACTTCCGAGTTTTCCTGGGATGCGGTGATCATTTCAATTTGGGCGGCATCAATACCGTCCTGGCCCTGCAAAATCCAATCCACGACCTTGCTCACCTGTTCCACACGCACGCAGCCGGAGCTTTCATACCGTGCCATGCTGGCGAAGTTCTCGCGGTGGGGCGTGTCATGCATGTAGACCATGAACGCGTTGGGGAAGTTGATTTTCATGGTGGCCAGCGCGTTGTCGTCGCCCGGATCCTGGCGGAATACGAAACGATCAGGTGGGGTATTCATCCAGTCTACCGTGGCGGGATCGATTTCGGGGCCATCCTTGCCGTCGAAAATGCGCATGTGCATTTTTTCAAAATAGGTGGGGTCCTTGAGGTATTTGGGAACCAGATCACGCTCAACGATGGAGGCGGGCGCACTCCAGTAGGGGTTGAAAACAATGTCGCTCACCTTGCTTTCCAAACTGGGGGTTGGCCGCTCAAGCTTGCCAACAACCACATTATGGCGCGAGTAAACCCTGCCCGACTCCACAGTTTCAAGCTGGGCGGAAGGAATATTCACCAGAATGTTGCGGGCACCTAGGTCTTTCAGATACTCGCCAACCCGTGGGTAGTTCTCACGCAGGGTGTAGAGCCGGGCTTTTGCGGTAATATTCAGTTCAGCGCGGGTGCGGTCATCAACTTTTCCGGAGGCTGCAATTCCATGGTTGGTTTGGAAGGTGCGCAAGGCATCCACAATGTTTGAATCGAACATTTCCGGTTGTTCAATCGACAGCTCATCGAAGGGCAGGTAGCTCTCAGTGACAAGGCGCTGGCGCAGGAGTACGACTTGTGCGCTTTTCTTGCCTTTTTCGAGTTTACCGCCATCGAGCGTGGGCCAGCCGCCGCCGGCGACGATTTCTTCATACAGTTGGATGGCCGCCTCGAGGGCATTAACTGAACCCAAGGTGATCATGGCCTGCTCTTGCCGGTCAACGATGACTTCAGTTTTGGTGGCAAGCTTTCCCATCATGGCGGCGCGCGGGGCAACCGAGGTGATGGAACCCGTATATTCGGTGGATTGGCTGTGCGCTGCAGAAGCGGCTGCCGCCAATGCAAAGGCTGAAAGAAATGAGCGACGCGTAAATTGCTTAAATGCCACTGGAAACCCCGGAGCTT
>JANMPF010000296.1:0-11379 GCA_031369725.1 Rhodobiaceae bacterium
CTCAATTGCCTTGTCAGCTTCGGGCCCCGATGCCTCCACGTTGATCGAGGTTCCCATGGCGGCGGCCAGCATCATCAACCCCATGATGGAGGTGGCAGGAACCGTTTGCCCATCGCGGCTCACCTGGATATTGGCATCAAAGCCTTCCGCACATTTGACGAACTTGGCCGATGCACGTGCGTGCAAGCCGCGCTGATTGACAATAGCGAGCTCGCGCGTGACCGCCGCCATCAGTCCCCCAGGATCTGGCTTGCGATATTGATATATTTGCGCCCTGCGTCCTGGGCGGCGGCAGCTGCCTTGTGAAGATTTGAATCTTTCCGAACCCGCACGAGTTTAACCAGCATGGGGAGGTTCAAACCTGCAACGACTTCAACCCGGCCCTCTTCCAGAAGCGAAATGGCAAGGTTGGACGGCGTGCCGCCGAACATGTCGGTGAGGATGATGACACCCTCGCCCGAATCAACCGATTTTACCGCTGCTGCAATATCTGTGCGGCGGGTCTCCATTTTATCATCGGGGCCAATGGAAACGGCGGCCAAACTCTCCTGGCGGCCCACCACATGTTCAAGTGCGTGAACAAATTCTTCCGCAAGGCGGCCATGGGTTACCAGAACGAGACCAATCATCGCACGTCAATCAGTTCGCACATGTTAAAGTTCTATCCCAATAGTCACATAAACTGCCGCACATTGCCCGTAACGGTGATGCTGTGCAACTGTTTCACGATTGCCTGACCAACCAGTTAACAGCCGCACGCACGCGCGCCGTGGCCGAGGCGGCCGCATTGTCAATCTCGACAGCCGCAAGGGAAAGCCCTAGAATTTCGTAGGTTGACATGTCGGGCAGGCGCTCAATTTGGGAATGGGACTGCAATTTTACCACCAGCTTTAGCACGACTTTCGGTTTGACTTTGAGTTCAACAATTCCAAGCCCGCGGATTTCAAGCTTTCCCTGGAGCGTGGCATGTGCTGTGGCAACAAGCGTGGCTCCACGCCGCGTAATGACAACCTGATCGTCCGCCACCAGTTCGCTGCGGGCAAGTTTCGCTGATATGCCATAGCCTGCCTGATCCACCAGTTTGAGGGCAAGATCAGATTTTCCAGCGCCCGGGACACCCAGCATCAACACCCCCACGCCGCCAACGCTCACGCAGGTACCATGCACAATGGTTTGCTGGTCTGTCATCTAGCCTGCCTCTGGCGGAGCCCAGTCGTCGGCAACGGCAGGAAGCCGCACGACAAACCGCGCACCCAGGACAGGCCGTTCCCCATCGCCGATTGCCTTTCCCAGGCGGTTCTCGGCCCAAATGCGCCCCTTGTGCGCATCAATGATCTGTTTTGAAATGGAAAGGCCAAGACCCGAATTCTTGCCAAACGAACCCTCCGGCCGGTCCGTATAAAATCTTTCAAACACCCGCTCTAGATTATCCGGCCGAATGCCCGGTCCATGGTCCTCAACGCGCACTTCAATATCGCTCCCACTGCGACGCACCCGCAATGTGACCTTGGTATTCTCGAACGTGAACGAGCGCGCATTGTCTATCAGGTTTCTGAACACCTGGTTCAACCGTGAATCATGGCCAAGTATGACAAAGGCGCGAGCAGGATCGATGTCCTTGGGCGCGGGTGTCACAATCAGATCAATTTCGGCCTGGTTTTCTTTCCGCGTTTCATTGGCAAACGAAGTGATCGCTCCCAACAGCCGTGCCACATCCACCGGGTTTGCTTCCGCCCGGGCAAGCTCCGCATCAAGCCGTGAAGCATCCGAAATATCGGTGATGAGCCGGTCAAGCCGCCGCACGTCATGCTTGACGATCTCGACCAGTCTTGCCCGCTGCTCATCGGTTTTCACCATCGCCAGTGTTTCAACCGCACTGCGCAACGACGTCAGGGGGTTCTTCAGTTCATGGCTCACATCCGCCGCAAAGGCTTCAATGGCATCAATGCGGTTGTAGAGGGCACCTGTCATGTCACGCAGCACGCCCGAAAGATGGCCGATCTCGTCGCGCCGTGCGGTAAAGTCGGGAATTTCCACCCGCTTGTTAATGCCGCGCCGCACCCTTTCTGCCGCAGCAGTCAGCCTCCGAATGGGTTCCGCGATGGTCCCCGCCAGCAACACCGAAAGCAGGATTGTGACCAGTGCCACAAAACCAAAGGTAAGCAGCACAACGCGCCGCTCAGCCCACAGCACATTGTCAATTTCACCCCCAGATGTTGAAAGCACAAGCGCACCCAGAACCGCCCGGAAGCGCTGCACCGGAACCGACACAAGAACAATAATGTCATGCTTTTCATCGAGCCGGACCACACTTACCGCAGCGCCATTCAGGGCTGCCGCAACTTCCGGGAAATCCTTGCCGTTATCAAGGTTGTATTCTTTTTGCAAAGGGTAGTTATAGGCAAACAACCAGTCGAAGGTTTTCAGCCACCACGCCACAATGAAATTATGGGCATTGGCGTCGCGCGATTGCAGGTCGGTTCGGATGATATCACCACCGCCATAGAGAAAGCGGCTGTCGATCACCAGGTTGCCATCGGGGTCGATAATCCGTCCACGGATGGTGGTGTTGGCAAGCAGACGGCGCAATACCGGACCCGTGGTTTCCGGGTTGATCGGAAAATCCAGGCCACCAAGCTGGTCAGCATCAGGAGTTGTCGCATCGTTGCTGTCATCAAGCGAGTCAGGGTTGATGACAATGGAGCCCGTATCGGCCGTGGCCGAGCCTGCAATGGCAGCGGCAATGATCTGAGCCTGGGTGGTGAGGCTTTGCACCCGCGCATCAATCAGGCCTTGGCGAAACTGGTTGAAATAGAGAATACCGACAACCAGAACCACAAGACCCAGGAGATTGAGAAGTACAATGCGGCTGGTCAGGCGTTGTGGTGCGAGGCGGTGTAAAAGCCCACGCCGCCCTGCAACTGGCATGGCAATGGAATCAATGTCCTGGCCGTCTTCGCTGTCAGCGCGGTCCAGAGCCTCGGTTGCTGTCACTTTGTCAAGCATCAAGCCGCCTCATGCAGGCGTTGCGTTATTGTTCTTTGAAACGGTAGCCCACACCATAAAGCGTCTCGATGCCATCAAAGGCTTCATCAACCTGGTTGAACTTCTTGCGCAGGCGCTTGATGTGGCTGTCAATGGTGCGGTCATCCACATAAACCTGGTCATCATAGGCAGCATCCATCAGCGCGTCGCGGCTTTTTACGATGCCGGGACGTTGCGCCAGCGATTGCAGAATCAGGAACTCGGTAACCGTCAGTGTCACCGGCTTTGCGTCCCACATGCAGGAGTGGCGGTCAGGATCCATCGACAGCTTGCCGCGCTCGATCACCTTGGCGGCATCGGTAGGCGCAACCGTGCCATCGCGCGCACTGGCGCGGCGCAGGACGGCCTTTACCCTTTCCACCAGCAGGCGCTGTGAAAATGGTTTCTTGATAAAATCATCGGCACCCATTTTGAGGCCAAAGAGTTCGTCGATCTCGTCATCCTTGGAGGTGAGGAAAATGACCGGAAGATCGGTTTTCTGGCGAATGCGGCGCAACAGCTCCATGCCATCCATGCGCGGCATCTTGATGTCAAAAATTGCCATGTCAGGGGGTGAATCCTGCAGCCCTTGCAAGGCTGCAGCCCCGTCATTGTACTTCTGAACGGAATAACCTTCAGCTTCCAGCGCCATGCCCACTGAAGTCAGAATATTGCGATCATCGTCGACCAATGCAATCATTGCCATTTTCTTGTTCATCCCGTGTTAGTCCTGTCGCCGCATCTAAGGGTGAAACTAGAACAAATTGTGGCAGTAACGCTAGAGGGTTTGGCAAGCCAATGAAAGGAAAGGATAAAATGGGCAAAAACAGCTTTTCAGGCACCGCCATGCGGCAAATACTGCGGCGCGCCAAAACCTGCGCTCTTTCAACTTTAAGTATGGATGATGGCGCTCCCTATGGTTCGCTTGCCAATATTGCAACCGACGTTGCAGGAAATCCCGTCTTGCTCATGTCAAAACTGGCCTGGCACACCCAGAATTTGGGCGTCGACGGACGGGCCAGCATTTTGGTTTGCGAGTTGCCAGCTCAGGGCGATGCACTTATGGGTCCGCGCGTCGCCGTACTCGGCCGCTTTGAAAAAAATGACGACAGCAATTTGCGCCGCCGCTATTTGGCCCATCACCCGCAAGCCAAACTCTATGCCGATTTTGACGATTTTTCCTTTTGGCGCATGACGCCAACCGCCATTCACGGCGTTGCGGGTTTCGGGCGCATCGAAACCTTGCTGCCCGAAGTGGTGTTTCCGGATGTTCCCGAATTTGAATCCCTTGAGCTTTCAGCCATCGAACACCTCAACAACGACCACGCCGACACCATTCATCTCTACGCCACCAAATTCCTTGATGCCGCGCCCGGCGCTTGGGCTGTAACAGCCATTGACCCCGATGGTTGTGATCTTGCCCTCCATGATCAAAGCCTGCGCCTGAATTTTTTGACACCGGTTTTTACCGCTGACGCCTTGCGCAAAAAATTCGTCGAGATTGCCTATGAGGCCCGCACCAAAGAGTGAGGTCTCAGGTCAGATCGTCAAATCCGCCGGCCCGCTTTCATCGATCACGTGCCTGATATTGTGAATGTCATTGGAGGCAATCCAGTTGGTTGCATAGGTCATGTCAAAGCCAAGATCGAGCCAGCGCTTGATCAGGCGTCTCTCAAGCTCTTCCAATGGAACCTTCAGATAGACCGTAAAATCAAACAGGCTGCGCAATCTGTTCCACGGTGCCTGCTTCAGCAGCAGGTAATTGCCTTCAATCAGGATGAACCTGGCCTTGTCATCAACAATATCGCCACCAGCGCGGGCAAGCTCCATCGTTCGGTCAAACACCGGAATGGCAATGTCCATTTCGCCAGCCTTGATACGTTTGAGCAAAACCTCAAAACCCGCCACATCAAATGTAAAGGGTGCACCCTTGCGCGGACGGTGGCCGCGCGCGTTCAAAATGGCATCATCATAGTGAAATCCGTCCATGGGAACCACGATTGCCGTTTCACCAGCTGCAATCAATGCATCACGCAGGTTTTCAGCCAGCGTCGATTTCCCCGATGCGGGTGCCCCGGCAATGGCAACCATGTAGCGGGCGGCATTGCCCGCCTTCTTGCGGATCAGTTGGGCAAGCCCCGCGACATCAGACATCTTTAAGCTGCCAGTAATTCCTTCGGCGGTTCCTTTGCCCCGGTCATGAAGGCAACCGCATCCGACATCGTGTATTCCTTGGGATCAATCACGCACAGCCGCTTGCCAAGCCGGTGGATGTGAATGCGGTCAGCCACTTCAAACACATGCGGCATGTTGTGCGAGATGAGCACGATTGGCAAACCGCGGCGCTTCACGTCCAAAATCAGTTCAAGCACCCGGCGAGATTCCTTCACGCCAAGGGCAGCCGTTGGCTCATCCATGATGATGACCTTAGAACCGAAGGCAGCAGCACGCGCCACCGCCACACCCTGGCGCTGGCCACCCGACAGCGTCTCCACCGCCTGGGAAATGTTCTGGATGGTCATCAGGCCAAGTTCAGACAGCTTGCTGCGCGCCCGTTTTTCCATGTCGGTCCGGTCCAGCATGCGAAACAGCGAACCGAGAATTCCCGGCTTCCTGATTTCGCGCCCGAGGAACATGTTGTCGGCAATGGAGAGCGCGGGAGACAGCGCCAGATTCTGGTAAACCGTTTCAATGCCCGCGTTGCGCGCTTCCATGGGCGATTTGAAATGCAGTGTCTTTCCCTCCAGTTTGATTTCGCCCTCATCCGGCAAAACAGCGCCGCTGATGGCCTTGATGAGGCTCGATTTGCCCGCCCCGTTGTCACCAATTACGGCAAGAATTTCGCCGGGGTAGAGATCGAAATCGGCACTGTCCAGGGCGGTGACCCTGCCATAGCGCTTCACCAGGCCCCGCGTTGTGAGGATGGGCTCACGCGTTTCCTTTTTGGCAGATGGTACCCCAGGCTTCACTTCAACCACGGATACTTTTTTGGCCGCGGCCTTTGCCGCAGTCTTGCGGGTTTTCTTGACGGGTTTCTTGGCCATGACCTTAACCTGCAACCTTTCTGATCCATTGATCGACGGCGACAGCTCCGATGATCAGCAAGCCAATCAGCAGATATGTCCATTGTGCATCAGCACCGAACAGGCGCAAGCCGAGGGAAAACACACCCACGATGAGCGCGCCGAATATCATGCCGAGGATAGAACCGCGGCCACCAAACAGCGAGATGCCGCCGATCACCACGGCGGTAATCGATTCGATATTGGCATACTCACCCGAGGTTGGCGAAACCGAACCGATGCGGCCGATGAGTACCCAACCGGCAATGCCGCAGATCAATCCGGAAAGTGTGTAGACGGTAAGCAGCATGCGCTTCACCGGAACACCCGAAAGATCGGCAGCCTCCGGATCATCACCCACCGCGTAAAGGCGTCGGCCCCAGGCAGTGTAATTGAGCACGTACCAGAGGAACACCACCAGCAGAACCATGAACATGACACCGAGGGTAAACACAGCGCCTCCCAGCTTGATCTGGATACCGAACACCTGCAGCAGCGGTGCCTGCGCTTCAATATCCTGGCCACGGATGGTTTCATTACGGGAATAGATGTATTTCGTGGCATTGTAGACCTGCCAGGTTCCCAGCGTCACGATGAAAGGTGGCAACCTCATGTAGGCAATGAGCCAGCCATTGACGAAACCGCAAAGCGATCCACATCCCAGGCCGCAGAGGATCGAGATCGGTACCGGAATGCCGTAGCGGAAGAAGAACTGGCCCATCACCACCGAAGACAGAACCATGATGGCACCCACGGAAAGATCAATGCCCGCCGTGAGGATGACCAGGGTTTGTGCGGCACCCACGATACCGACGATGGCAACCTGCTGGATGATGAGCGTGAGTGAAAAGGCATTAAAGAACTTGCCGCCAACCAGGACGCCGAAGATGGCAACTGACAGGATAAGCACAATGAGCGGTACCGCCGCCTGGTTTGAATGGAGAACGTGCTGGGCACGCTTGAGTGGCGATTTGTGGGCATCGTCAAACGATGCCACCGATGTTTCGCTATGATCGAGCGACTTCTCAAATTCCTGCGTCTGGACCATCCCCATTCCTCCTGTGGTGTCTATCGCACCTTGATTGCATCAAATGGGCGGTCACAATGGCCGCCCATTCGTGTATCGTAAATCATCCACCGAAATCAGCTGGAGATCAACCCCAGCACTTGGCAAGGCCTTCCTTGGTGTCGATTGAAGGCACACCGTCAACTGGATGGTCGGTGATCAGCGCAACACCGGTATCGAAGAAGTTCTTGCCTTCGGTGACTTTTGGCTTTTCGCCCGTATCGGCAAACTTCTTGATGGCTTCAATGCCCATCGAAGCCATCATCAAGGGATATTGCTGCGATGTGCCACCGATAACGCCTTCGGCGACATTCTTGACGCCCGGGCAGCCACCATCAACGGACATGATCAGCACCTGCTTTTCCTTGCCAACTGCTTTCAGTGCTTCAAAGGCACCGGCGGCTGCGGGTTCGTTGATGGTGTGGATCACGTTGATGTCAGGATTAATCTGGAGAAGGTTTTCCATGGCCTTGCGTCCGCCTTCCGGATTTCCATTTGTATAGTCATGGCCGACAATGCGCTTGTCATCCTCGTCGCCAATCACGTTCGGATCCTTCACATCAATTCCAAAGCCCTTCATGAAGCCCTGGTCGCGCAGCACGTCAACCGTGACCTGCTTTGTGTTGATGTCGAGGAAACCAATCTTGGCATCCTTGGCGGCATCGCCAAGTTTGGCTTTGGCATACGAGCCAATGAGGAAGCCAGCCTGGAAATTGTCCGTGGCCATGGTCTGGTCGGCAGCGTCGATGGGATCAAGTGGCGTATCAAGTGCGATGACCAGAATGCCGGCGTCACGGGCCTTCTTGATTGTTGGAACAATGGCCTTGGTGTCCGAAGGGGTAATCAAAATGCCCTTGGCACCATCGGCAATGCAGGTTTCAACAGCGGCAACCTGGCCTTCATTGTCGCCGTCGTCCTTGCCGGCATAGGATTTGAGATCAATGCCGAGTTCTTTTGCCTTGGCGGTCGCACCTTCTTTCATCTTGACGAAGAAGGGGTTGGTATCGGTTTTGGTGATAAGGCAAGCGCCCACGCCTGCCTGTGCAACGGTTGCAAATCCGAGCAGGGCTACTGCTGCTACGGCTGATTTAAGAATTGTCTTCAAGATGATCCTCCCATGGAACACGCCCCATACTGGGGCAAAGAAAAGTCTGGTTTCTAGTTGCAAAGAGTCAGGGGCCATTGCTGTGGCACTTGTACCCACCATCAATCTGAGCGAATTTTTATTCGGGTGTCAATAAATAATTTGGATTGATTTATTGATTGACAGAATAGTTTTGCAGGCAGAAGCTCAAATTTTTCCGCGACCGGCGGGCAATCTCCAGAACACCGGAAAGAGAGGCGGGGGGCGTCAACATGGAACTGATAAGCGGTGGGCTGCCCTTGTTAAAAAGTCCCACTTTGGCACGTGGCACATCGCAAAATGGCGTGCGGATTTATCATCAGCGCCTGGCCCTTTCACTTATCCGCAAGCACGGCAGCCTGCCAAAGGCGGAAATTGCCAAGCTCACCGGGCTCTCCGCCCAAACGGTTTCAGTCATTGTCAGGCAGCTGGAAATTGACCAGCTTGTGGTGAAGGAAAAGCCGTTGCGTGGCAAGGTGGGCCAACCCCTCGTGCCGTTCTCTCTCAATCCTGATGGCGCCTATTCAATTGGCCTCAAGGTGGGCCGCCATTCCGGCGATCTCATCCTGCTTGATCTCACGGGCAAAATTCGCCGCAAGGTTCACCGCCCCTACCATTTCCCGACACCCCAGAAATTTCTCGACTTTGTAACGTCAGGCCTGCAGGAACTATTGGCTGATCTCACACCCATTCAACGGGAAAGAATTTCTGGCTTAGGCATTGCTGCACCATTCGAACTGTGGAACTGGCAAGAGGAAATCGGCGCCTCTCACGAGGTGTTTGAAGCCTGGCGCGATTTTGACCTCGTTGCAGAAATTGAAAAGCTTGGAAACTGGCCGGTGCATTTTTCCAATGATGCAACGGCTGCCTGCGCAGCCGAGCTTCTCTTTGGCAAGGGCAACAGGTTCCATACCTACGCCTATTTCTTTCTCGGCTATTTCATTGGCGGTGGCGTGGTCATCAACGGCCACGTGTTTCCGGGCCGTTCAGGCTATGCCGGTGCCATTGGCCCGCTTCCCATTACCAGCGCCGACGGCAAGCGCCAGCAACTCATTCACAGCGCTTCGCTCTTCGTGCTTGAAAACCAGCTGAAGGCCCAAGGCCTGGATCCCGCACGGCTCACGCCCTCACCTGAATACTGGGAAGATGTGGGACCCGAGCTCGGGATTTGGCTTGATAACGCCGCACGCAACCTTGCCACAGCCTGCGTTGCAACCATGTCGGTCATTGATTTCGAGGCGATTATCATCGATGGCGCCATGCCCGCAGCTGTGCGTGAAGAACTTGTGGCCCGAACCCGCCAGGCCATAACCCGGCATGACTTGCGGGGGCTGCCAAAATTTGTCATCGAAACCGGAAGCATCGGGTCGGATGCACGCGCCATGGGCGCTGCCAGCCTTTCGCTCTTTGCCAACTATATTATTGACCGTGATGTGCTGTTTAAGGAGACAACCTGATGCTCAAAGGCATTGACCCCCTGCTGGGTCCAGACCTGTTGATGATCTTGCGCACCATGGGCCATGGTGACGAGATTGCCATCGTTGACGGAAATTACCCCGCCGATGCGGACGCCCAAAGACTGGTGCGCATGGATGGCCATAATGCAACCAGCATTGCGGAAGCCATTCTCTCGGTGATGCCGATTGATGAATTTGTGCCACATGCTGCTTTCCGCCCCGCCGCCAAAAGTGATCCGAAACTCATGCAGCCAATATTTTCTGAATTCGAGGCCATTCTCAAAAAATATGAACCCCGGCATAAAATCACAGTCCTTGTTGGCGCTGATTTCTATAGCCGCGTGAAAGCCTGCTATGCCATTGTTGCCTCTGGTGAGCGTAGGCTTTATGGCAACCTGATACTGCGCAAGGGCGTTATTCACCCCGCTTGACCTTGCAAGTGGGCGTGAATGCAGACTATCACACGCCCCATGCTCATTCTCGCCCTCGATACCTCAATGGCCGCCTGTTCAGCCTGTGTTTATGACACAAGTTCCGGAACCATTTTGGCAGCGAAACAGGCGTTTATGGACACGGGCCAGGCGGAAGCCCTGGCCCCCATGGTTGACGCGACCATGCGCGAGGCAAACCTTGCATTTTCCGAACTTTCCCGCATTGCCGTAACCTTTGGCCCCGGCACATTCACCGGCGTTCGCATTGGCCTGGCCTTTGCGCGCGGCCTTGGCGTTTCTCTTGCCATTCCGGTGATCGGGATCAATTCCCTCGCCGCCATTGCAGCCAATGAAAAATCCAATTTGCATCCCGTCATTGTTGCCAGCGATGCACGCGGCAACGATATCTACACCGCAACATTTGATGCAAATGGGCGCCAGTTGATGCCGCCTGCAATCATTAGCCGTGATGCTATTGCAGGGGTTTTGCCCAGCCACACCTGCCTCGTGCTGGGGACTGGCGCTGATGCAGTCTTAAAAAACCGTCAACACCTGCGTGGAACCAGTGGCGATTTGCCGGTTGCCGCAAATTTTGTGCGCCTTGCAGCCAGCATGCAACCCACTGAATTTCCGCCCGAGCCGCTTTACCTGCGCCCGCCTGATGTGAAACTTCCCATCTCCTATGCCATGGTGGAAAAATCCGCCGCCAGGCTTCTTGCAGAAATCCACGCCGAGAGCTTTCAGCACGCGTGGAATGAAAATTCATTCAGTGAGCTTCTTGAGAGCCATGCCATAGTCGCCATTCTCGCTTCCAACCAACAGACCCCCACAGGCTTTGTGCTGTTTCGCAAAGCCGCCGACGAAGCCGAAATTTTGACGATTTGTACAAGGCCCCCATTCCGTCACAAGGGATTGGCAAAAGCCCTCGTGCAACACATGGAGCACATGTTGCGTGAAGCTGGCATAAAGTCGCTTTTCATTGAAGTGGCGGTTTCAAACCAGGCGGCCCTTGCACTCTATGCAGCCTGTGGATTTAATATCGCGGGCCTTCGCAAAAATTACTACGAGCTTGCAAATGGTGCGCGCGAAGCTGCCCACATCATGCGCAAAGGTCTGTAACCCGTGAGCCGTTCACGTGCCGCGTTCATTCTCTTGTGTTTTGTCGGTGTGACGCTTCCGCTGATGCCGTTGCAACAACTCTTTCTGTGGTTCTGGC
>JANMPF010000297.1:0-2955 GCA_031369725.1 Rhodobiaceae bacterium
CGAGGCGAAAATTCTGGCCAAGCAGGGCCGCCTTCGCCTTGCCACAAGCGACGCTTTTTTCCATGATCGCCTGACCGGAACATTTGCAACCGATGTAACAACTGCCTCGCGCACCAGCCTCATGTCGCTCGACACCTGCACTTGGGATGCTGACCTCTGCAAGCTCTTCTGTGTTCCCCTGGAGTGCCTGCCCGAAATCAGATCAACCACAGGCACCTTTGGCAGTATAGGAAAAACGCCGGTCACCGCCAGCGTGGTGGATCAGCAGGCAGCACTCTTCGGCCATGGCGTTGCCGCAAAAATAACATTTGGAACCGGCGCATTCGCCTTGGCGCTTACTGGTAAAACCCGCGTTATGGGCGAAAGATTTGGCATTCTTTCAACTGTCGCTTGGCAGCACGGCAGGCAAGCCCCTCAGCGGGCCCTGGAGGGTGGCGTTTACAATGCGGGCTCGGCAGTGAACTGGGCGAGGGGGCTTGGCCTGTTCAGGGAATTTTCCGAAATCATGAGCTTTGCCTCACCATCGGCACTTTCACAGAACCTGGTTTTCGTGCCGGCCCTCTCCGGCCTCGGCTGCCCCCATTGGGACCGTAACGCTGCTGGCCTTTGGCTTGGCATGGGGCTGGATACCACCGCCAAAGACCTCGTTCAGGCGGTACTCGAGGGTGTTGCCTTGCGAGCCTCTGAAGTGATTGCCGCCATGGCTGAACTCACGAGTTTGGGCGACAGCATTTCGGTGGATGGTGGTTTGACGAAGAACCCTTACTTCAACAGGTTTTTGGCCAACGCTCTTGGCAAAACCGTGATCGTGCAGGATTCATCCGAACTCACAGGCCTCGGCACCGCGCGTCTTGCCATGCAGGGTGCAGGCGTCAAGGACTTGCCCCCAACGCCGCCACCGCGCGCGAAAATCCAAGCGGATGCCCCTATCAGCAAAGAGTTCAAGCAAAAGTTTGGCGAGGCAGTAAGCCGTGCCAGGAATTGGAAGTGATCAGGCCGCTGCCGTGGCACCAATTTTCGGGGCGAGTATGCCGCTGGCCGTGACCAATCCTTCCGCACCATCAAGTGCCCCCGCGATGAGTTCACGACCGAGGAAGCGGTCGCGGTCAACCGGGCCGGGCAAATTTAAATCCTCAACAACGCTGCGTGTAAAACCAAAGCGGCTGTAGTACGGCTCGTCACCAACAAGCAAGACCGATGCATAGCCCAAGACCTTCGCCATGTTCAGCGCATGATCCATCATCTTGGTTCCAATGCCACGGCCTTGATTGCGGCTATCCACCGCCAAGGGGCCCAGCAGGAGCGATTGACCGGCCGAGCCCGCAATGACATTCCACATCCGTAACGTGCCAATGACGCGGCCAGATTTGCTGACGGCGGTAAACGCCAGACCTTCAGCCGCCAAACGGCCATCGCGAAAGCGTTGTGAGGTCTTGCGCTGGCGCGCCCGGCCAAAGGCGCGGTCCAGCAAAGCTTCGCGCGGGCTTACGTCAGACAGATTTTCAGCACGAATGGTGACCATGAAAGCCTCCAGAACCAACTACAGTTATGCGGGTTATTCAGATGATGAAGGATTGCAGCGGTGTAAAACCATTGAACGCCACGGACGCGTAGGTCGTCGTATAGGCTCCCGTGGCTTCAATCAGCACTTCATCGCCAACCTGCAGGGTAATTGGCAGGTCATAGGGAGTCTTTTCATAAAGCACATCCGCCGAATCGCAGGTTGGGCCGGCAATCACGCAAGGGCTCTTGGCATCTTCATCGCGCAACGTGGTGATGGGATAGCGAATGGCTTCATCCATGGTTTCAGCCAAGCCGCCAAATTTGCCGATATCAAGATAGACCCATCGCTGGTTGTCATTGGCGTGTTTTTTGGAAATCAGAATGACTTCCGACTTGATTACGCCGGCATTGCCCACCATGCCGCGGCCAGGTTCAATGATGGTCTCAGGAATGGCATTGCCGAAGTACTTGGCCAAACCTTCATGGATTGCATTGGCATAGGTGGCGGTGCCGGGAACCGGCTTCAAATACCTGGTTGGGAATCCACCACCCAGGTTCACCATTGACAGAATAATGCCATGCGATGCCAAAGCATCAAAAATCGCCTTGGATTGTTCGAGTGCTGTGTCCCAGGCGCCAAGGCGCGTTTGTTGCGAGCCCACATGGAAGGAAATGCCATAGGCGCTGAGGCCAAGGGCATGGGCACGCAGCAGCACATCCGTTGCCATTTCAGGGTCGCAGCCAAACTTGCGTGACAATGGCCATTCAGCGCCCGCACCATCGGTAAGGATGCGGCAGAACACGCGTGCACCCGGGGCTGCCCGGGCAACCTTTTCAACTTCTTCAACACAATCCACCGCAAACATGGAAATTCCAAAGCCGTGGGCACGCGCAATATCGCGCTCTTTTTTGATGGTATTACCAAAGGAAATGCGGTCAGCCGATGCACCGGCATTCAGCGCCATTTCAATTTCGGCAACCGAAGCAGTGTCAAAGCAGGAGCCGAGATCAGCCAGCAGCTTCAAAACCTCAGGGGCGGGATTTGCCTTAACGGCATAAAATATGCGCGTATCTGGCATGGCGCGCTTAAAGGCTTTGTAATTTTCAGCAATAACGTCGAGGTCGACAACAAGGCAGGGGCCTTCGGGTTGTCGGTCACGGAGGAAGTCCAAAATGCGGGCGGTGGCGGCCATGTGCGGGTTTCTCCCAAAATGAAAAACTAGAGATGACAGTGCGCCTTGCAAACCCACGAGGTGGAGACGTGGGGAATACAAAACACTTACTGACTTTTCGCCTTGGCTTGATTGGGAACCCAATCGCACTGCGGGCAATGATAGTGAAGCCTCTCAGTAACGCCTGCCTTTGGAGGGCAGGCTCAGACCAAAAAGCCCTCACCGTCGTTGCTTTGGGGAAATCCTTAAAGGCACGTGCGACTCTGGGCAGGCGTCATAT
>JANMPF010000306.1:0-1549 GCA_031369725.1 Rhodobiaceae bacterium
TCAACCTGCCCGCCGCCATTGTTCCACACCAGCATGCGCACATCCGCAACATCGGACTTCTCCAGGATGATGAGCTGGTCACACCCAATGCCGGTTGCCCGGTCGGCAATCGCCCGCGCCTTCACGGCGTCCATGTGAAAACAGCGTGTGCGTCCGTCAAGCACGACAAAATCATTGCCGAGCCCGTTCATTTTGCGAAAAGGTAGTGCGCCAGTTGCGGTCATGTTGAGGCTTATATGGGAAAATGGATGCAAAAAGCTAGGGCACGCTGCAAGTCCATGTCGCTTGCCGCCGTTGTGCAGCATGTTCAGTTGCTCGAACGGGCCCGCCTCATCACCTCGCAAAAGCATGGCCGCAACATCACCAACCGCAGGTACCTTCACCATCAACCGCCACCAAGGCAATTCTATTGGTAGTCCCCAAATTTGACTTCTCCCCCTGTTTCCCCTATGTCCGCTTCCATTCCGTCAGACGCTTGAACGATCTGGCGCCACTTTATGCGATGAAACTGTTACGTTTCGGGATTTAAGGCGGCCAACATCCGGCGACGCGTTGCGTTCCCGGGTGGCTTTTTCGTTTGGGTTTTTGGCACTTTTTTCCCTCTCCCCCTGATGGGTGTGGGTGGCGCTCACCAAGTGAGTGACGGGTGAGGCGTATGGTCGACGCAGATACAGTGTCTGGCATACCCCTCATCCGGCGCTCCGCGCCACCTTCTCCCTCAAGGGGAGAAGGAAGTTAAAAAGAGAGACTGAATGTTTGATACCTTAAGCGATCGCCTCAGCGGCATATTCGACAAGCTCACCGGAAGGGGTGCGCTGTCGGAGGCTGATGTCGATGTGGCCATGCGCGAAGTGCGCAGAGCCTTGCTCGAGGCTGACGTGGCACTTGAGGTCGTGCGCACCTTCATCGACAAGGTGAGGGAACGCGCCGTGGGTGCCGAGATCGTAAAGTCGGTGAAGCCCGGCCAGATGGTGGTAAAGATTGTCCACGATGTGCTGGTGGAAACGCTGGGTTCGGAACAATCCGCATTGAACCTGCGTGCTGCACCCCCCGTTGCCATTCTCATGGTGGGCCTGCAGGGTTCCGGCAAAACCACAACCACAGCCAAGATCGCCAAGCGCCTGCAGGAGCGTGACAAGCGTAAAGTGCTGATGGCGTCACTTGATGTGAGCCGCCCTGCGGCCCAGGAGCAACTCGCCATTCTGGGAACCCAGGTAAAGGTCGCAACGCTTGCCATCATCAAGGGTGAAACGCCAACCCAAATTGCCAGGCGCGCCATGAGTGAAGCCCGCAAAAGCGGTTACGATGTGGTGATGCTCGACACCGCTGGCAGGCTTCACATTGATGCAGAGCTGCTGGCCGAAGCTGCCGCCGTGCGCGATATTGCCAAGCCCAATGAAACCCTGCTGGTGGCCGATGCGCTCACCGGGCAAGACGCTGTCAACCTCGCCCGCGCCTTTGATGAAAGGATTGGCATCTCCGGCATCGTTCTCACCCGCATTGATGGCGATGGCAGGGGTGGTGCTGCCCTTTCCATGCGGGCCGTCAC
>JANMPF010000312.1:0-2012 GCA_031369725.1 Rhodobiaceae bacterium
CACGCCATGGAAAGCGACATGAGGGCGGCCAGAAACTTGCCATACATGCTGCCACCCCAGGGTGAACCCGCCAGCATCACCGAAACGCCAGCCAGCGCCACCGCACTGGCAATGAGGGTGGAACGGCTGGGCCTTTCGCCAATGAACAGATAGGCCAACCCGGCCGTCACAAACGGCACTGTCGCGTAAATCACCATGGCATCCGCCACGCTGGTATAGCGCAACGAACCAATGCCGGTAATCATGCCGAGGGCAGAAAGGCATGCTACCAGCAACGACGGCCAGCGCAGGGTGGCCAGGATTTCAAAGGCTTTCCGGCCCTCGCTGGCAAAAAAGAAGAGGAAAACGGCACTCCCCGAAAACAGCCCGCGCCAGAACAGCATGGCCATCAGATCGGTGGGGATAATCCGGGTAAAAATGCCCGCCGATGACCACGACAGGGCAGCACAGGCCACCAGGATGAGGCCCAGCCGGTGTTGTTTCTGTTCCACAGTGGTCATGGTTCCTCTTAAGGTTTGTTAACGTGACCCCGCAAGACCCGTAAACCTCATGGCAACCCTGCTTGCAGAGACGGGCTTGACGCAAGGAGGCTTATCAATCATGGTGCGCGGCGATGAAAACCGCCCGCTCCATAGCCGCCTGTATTTGCGGAATTATTATTAGCTAGTAGCTTATTCTGCTGGCAGGGCGCCGCTTAACCAACATCATGACAAAGCGTTGTCCCTGACAGGTTAAACCTATTGGGAACATGATGACTTTACGCCTTTACAACACACTCACCCGCCAAAAGGAGGACTTCAAACCCCTCAACGCCGGGGACGTGCGGATGTATGTCTGCGGCCCCACGGTCTACGACTTCGCCCACATTGGCAACGCGCGTCCGGTGATCGTGTTTGATGTACTGTTTCGCCTGCTGCGCCATATCTATGGTGAGGCGGCGGTCACTTACGTGCGCAATATCACCGACGTGGATGACAAAATCAACGCACGGGCCTTGCGTGATTTCCCGGAATTGCCATTAAACCAAGCCATCCGCCGCGTGACCGAAAAAACCGCCAACCAGTTTCAGTCAGACGTGAAAGCCTTGGGCTGCCTCGAGCCAACCCAGCAACCCCGCGCCACCGACTTCATTGCGCAAATGATCGAGATGATAAGCACACTGATCGCCAAGGGCCACGCCTATGAGGCGGGCGGCGAGGTGCTGTTCAGTGTGACGTCAATGAAGGACTATGGCCAGCTCTCCAATCGCAAGCTGGAAGACCAGCAGGCAGGAGCCCGCGTGGCCGTCGATGCCCACAAGCACAACCCCGGCGACTTCGTGCTGTGGAAACTGTCAAGTGCAGAAGAGCCCGGCTGGGAAAGCCCCTGGGGCCGTGGCAGGCCCGGCTGGCACATCGAATGCTCTGCCATGAGCAAAGAGTATCTCGGCGAAGTCTTCGACATCCACGGCGGCGGATTGGATTTGATATTCCCCCACCACGAAAACGAAATAGCCCAGTCACGCTGCGCCCATGGCACAAGCGCCATGGCAAACGTCTGGATGCACAACGGCTTCCTGCAGGTCGAAGGCCAGAAAATGTCCAAGAGCCTGGGGAATTTTTTGACGATTGACCAACTCTTGAGTACAAAGGATTTTGGTTCCAATCAATGGCACGGGCGGGTTTTGCGTCTCGCAATGTTGATGACGCATTATCGCTTGCCAATCGACTGGACGGTCAATCGACTTGTTGATGTAAGAACCGAGTTAAGGGACTGGATAACTGCTGCCATTGGTTATGAGGCTGACCTCAACAATATCCCCTCCGAGCTGATAGAAGCTCTTTCTGATGATCTTAACTTTTCGGACACTCTTGGCTTTATGAGGTCTGTCTATCGTGATGCGAAGTCGCGACTAAATCCCGACGCTTCTCGTAGATTGGCAACTTGCATGAAATTTGTTGGAATCTGGGATGGGAAGGAGTGGGAGGCAACGAAGGTGAGTTTGGTGTCGGTGAGGGTTGGTTGTTGAGAAA
>JANMPF010000316.1:0-4744 GCA_031369725.1 Rhodobiaceae bacterium
TCAACCGCTACCGTGAAGCCACCATATCGCTGGATTACTATGGTTACAGCGTGATCAATTCGATGAGCGACATCACAGCCATGATCGCGGGTTTCTATGGCGCTTGGCGATTTCCGGTTTGGGCTACGGTTTTGCTCGCATTGACGATGGAGGTCGCGGTGGGCGGCATCATTCGCGACAACCTCACACTCAACATCATCATGCTTATCCACCCGTTTGATGTTATCAAGCAGTGGCAGGCCGGGGTATAGTACCCCACCCTCGCAAGTCCGTCATGCGGGCTTTCCTACATTCGACATTCCGGCCTCCCATAACCCGTCATTCCGGCGAAAGCCGGAAGCTCGTTCAGGATAAACTGCCACCAGATTCCGGCTCTCGCCGGAATGACGGAGCTGTCAAATGAAAGACTTCGAATCACTTCACACAAGTAATCGTTTTGAAGGCGTTGGCCAGTGGTTGCAGCGTGGTTTCACCGGAACCAATGTGAATTGTTGGCTTGAGAGGACCAATTCCAGCGGCAATTTGGAATTTGATGGCTTCATCAAATCCTTTGTCGTCACACCAGGCATCTGCCGCTTGCTTGCCACAACCGTTGCCGTCCTCATAACACCAGTCCAAACGCACGCCGTTGTATTTTGGCTTGAAGAAGAGCTGCTTCATCGCAGGAGGCGGCAAAGGTGGGGGTGGCATTGGCGGTGGTGGCGGAGATATTCCGTTGGCGCAGGTAATAAATGTGAAACCATCACAATAAGGTTGATCACAAACGGCACCTGAAGCGAGTAGCCGCGTTGGCGAAGATGCACCAATGTCCATATCTTCTTCCGAATCGATCGATTTGGCATAGCCCTTGGTCTGGCACCAGGCAGTGGCTGCTGGCTCACCGCAGCTTGAACCCCAATTCAAACACCAATCCAACCGATTGGGCCCTATCTTCGGCTGGACGAAAGTTTTTGGCGCGGCTTGCACAAGCTGGGCTGAAAAACAGAGCGCCATTGTTCCAATGGCCACCTGGACAAATTTCCGCATTGCGAATCTCCGATTCAAATCACGCACTCTCGTTGGACAAACTAGCATGAACGCGGCCCCGTTCAATGGCCAAACTTATAGTGTTCCAATTTTTGCGGGTACATAGGCTCAATCAAATAATAGGCCCATTGCGACACATACTTCTCGCCATACACGAGTACGCGGCAGATATCACCATCAAGCGAAGTGACGGGGCCATCCCTGCCATCCGGAATCATCACGATGTGACCAACCCGGCACCAATTTTCAGGTGTGGGGGGCGCTACAACCGCCGTGGCAATTAGCATTGCTCCAAATAAAGTATTCAATTTGCCGCCTAAAACCAGAAGTGACCAGAATCCTCTAAAAACTGAAGGAACGCAAGTGCCGGATTTTGAAGATTATTTGTTCCGCCATTTGGACGGCGACTTGCCAAAATGGTTGCGAAAACTTCGCGAGAACAAGGGCAGTGTCGAAAAGCCCGTGGCCAACGCCACTTCGCGCACGCTCATGCCAGAGTAATTGATCAGGCGTTCGGCCCGCTCGAGGCGCAGGCCGAGGTAAAATCCCATTGGGCGCTTGTTCAATTCGGTTGCAAAAAGCCGCTCCAATTGGCGAACCGACACCCCTGCGCGAATTGCCAATGCCGTGATGTCATGGGGTTCTTCAACCTGCTCTTCCATCAGTGAGATGCAGGCAAGCAGTCTTGCATCGGTGGTTCCATAACGTGCGGCCGCAGGGGCCCGGGCTTCGCCGCGCTGTTCCGCAATGCGCGAATGCACCAGCTGATCAGCAATGGTGACGGCAATCTCGCGGCCGAGCTGTTGCCTGATCCAGTCCAGCATCATGTCGATGGACGACGAGCCTCCAGCACAGGTCATGCGGTCACGATCCACCTCAAAAAGCGATTGGGTGGTTTGCACGCGCGGAAAACTTTCGCTGAATCCGGGAAGGCTCTCCCAGTGGCAGGTGGCGCGGTAGCCATCGAGGACACCCGCACGTGCCATGATGAACGGTCCTGTATCAATGCCTGCCAGCAAAACCTTTTGCGCTGCCAGTTTGCGCACGGCAGACAACACAGGTTTCGTTGTGCCATGCTCGGGTTCATAACTTGCACACACAACAACCATAGTTGGCCGCCCCAATTCAGCGAGGCTGCCCATGACCGAAATGGGTATGTCGTTTGAGGCCGAAACGGGGTTTCCATCTGCGGACACAAAACGCCAGGAGAACCGCTTTCCGGCAAAGCGGTTGGCAATGCGCAAGGGCTCGAGTGCGCCATAAAGCGAAATCATCGAAAAGCGCTGAACCAGGAGAAAAACAACGTCGGCAGGAACCATGGCGTAAATTGCTAAGTGAATGGCGGAAAAAGTCAAACCAAAAATCGCGGCGGGCCTAACCTGAATTCAAACGGAGAATCCCCATGAACCCCAAGATCATTATTACCTGTGCAGTGACCGGCGCTGGAGACACGGTCGGCAAAAGCCCCAATGTGCCGGTAACCCCAGAGCAAATCGCCAATTCCGCATTGGAAGCAGCAAGTGCCGGGGCTGCCGTGGTGCATTGCCATGTGCGTGAGCCAAAAACCGGCAAGGGTTCAAGGCGGGTTGAGCTTTATGCCGAGGTGATGGAACGCATTCGCGCCAAGAATAAAGAGGTCATCATCAACCTCACTGCCGGCATGGGCGGTGATCTGGTTGTCGGCGATGGTGAAACACCGATGAAGTGGGGTGAGGGTACCGATCTGGTGGGCCCGGCTGAGCGCCTCGCTCACATTGCCAAACTGAAGCCTGAGTTGTGCACGCTGGATTGCGGGTCGCTCAATTTTGGTGATGGCAATTCCATGGTGGTGCAGACGCCAGCACAATTGCGCGAGCAGGCTGCCCTCATCAAGTCATATGGCGTGAAGCCTGAAATGGAAATTTTCGATTCCGGGAACCTGTGGTTTGCAAAACAGCTCTATGCAGAAGGCCTGATTGACGGTCCGCCGCTGTTCCAGCTCTGCCTTGGCATTCCGTGGGGTGCGCCATTTGATTCAGAAACCATGGCCTATCAAAAGGCCCAACTTCCTGGGGATGCGATTTGGGCAGCGTTTGGCATTGGCCGCAATGAATTTCCAGCGGTGGCACAAGCGGTATTGCTGGGTGGCCATGTGCGGGTTGGGCTGGAAGACAATCTGTGGCTTGAAAAAGGTGTGCATGCCACCAACAGCAAACTGGTTGAGAAGGCGGCAAAGATCATCGAACTCCTCGGCAGCAAAGTTGCCTCCCCTGATGAGGCCCGGGAAATTCTTCAACTCAAACCAAGAGCCTGATCATGTCCAAAATCAAAACTGTCGGCATTGCGGGCACGGGTCTCATTGGTGCGGGCTGGGCAGCGCGGCTGCTGATTCGCGGGTTTGATGTGATTGCCTACGACGTTCACCCGGCCGCTGAAGCAAAACTGCGGGCGGCTATAGATGTGGCGTGGCCTTCCATGTCCAGGCTCCTGGGTGCTACGCCGAAGAAAGGCAAACTCAGTTTCACCATTGATCTCAAGGAGATGGCCTCCAAAGCGGACTTCATTCATGAAGCAGCCCCTGAGCGCGAAGAGCTTAAAGTGAAGCTGTTCGGTGATATCGATGGCATTGCCCGGCCGGATGTCATCATTTCCTCTTCATCTTCCGGTTTTCTTCCTACCGTGCTGCAATCGCAGTGCCGGCATCACCCGGAGCGGGTGATCATTGGCCATCCCTTCAATCCGGTCTATCTGCTGCCGCTGGTTGAAACAGTGCCGGGTGCAAAAACCTCATCCGAAGCCATGGACCGTGCCGGCATATATTTCGAATCCATCGGCATGCAGGTGCTGCGCCTGAAGAAAGAAATCGAAGGCTATATCTGCGACCGCCTGCAGGAAGCGCTGTGGCGCGAGGCGCTTCACATCCTCAACAAGGACGTGGGCACCACGGGCGATATTGATGACTCGATCATCTATTCCGCCGGCATGCGTTGGGCCTTCATGGGTTCCTTTCTTACCTATCACGTGGCAGGCGGCCCCGGCGGCATGCGGCATTTCATTTTGCAATTTGACCCCACGCTGGACCTGCCGTGGACGGACCTTGCCTTCCCCAAATGGAATGACACGCTGCAGAACCGCCTGATCGACGGCTGTGAGGCGCAAAGTGCGGGTCAAACGGTTGCCGAGATTGAGGCCAAGCGCAATGAGGTTCTGGTCGACATGATGCGGCTGTTCAAGCATCACAAGGTTGGCGCTGGTCTTGTGCTGGCGCGCGATGAGGCAAAGCTTGGCAAAACGGCCAGGCGCTGGAAAAACTCAGACAAGATCGAGGGGCCGGTCAAACTTCACAAAGGCGAAGTGCTTTCTGCCTGGCTTGACTATAATGGCCACATGACGGATGCGGCCTATCTCATTGCCTTTGGTGACGCGCTTGATGCCTTTTTCCGTTACATCGGTGATGATGAGGCTTACCGTGCAAGCGGAAACACTTTTTTCACCGCTGAAACCCATATCAACTATTACCGCGAAATGAAGCTCGGTGAAGCCTTCCGGATTGAGACCCAGGTTTTGGGGTGCGATGAAAAGCGCATGCATCTCTTCCACTGCATGTATCACGGCAAAACCAAGGAACTGGTTGCCACCAATGAAATCATGCAATTGCATGTGAACCAGAAGGAAGGCAAAGTCTCGCCCATGAGCGGTGAATTGTTCACTGCCCTTTCCGCTGTTGGCAAAGCGCACA
>JANMPF010000356.1:0-1672 GCA_031369725.1 Rhodobiaceae bacterium
CCACCGCAAGAAGTGCCGGATCAAGAGCTGCCGTTCCCTTGTATTCTTCAATCAGACCTTCACCTTCCTTCACGATACCCATGATGGCATCACAGGTTTTCGCCTGGGGCTTGGCATCGATGAGGCTAAACACCTGTTCCAGGCGCTTCACATGGCCGTCGGTTTCGATCTTGTGCTTTTCGAATGCGTTCTTGAGGTCACGAGATGTGGCGGCCTTAGCCATCTTCGGCAGGGTTGCCACAATCTTCTTTTCGGCAAAGTAAATGTCTTTCAAGGTATCGTGAAAGAGGTCGTCGAGGGTTTTTCCCTGTTTTGACATGATGTTACTCCTGTTAAGAAAAGTTTCCAAAGGTTTATAGACAGCACCTGACTGAGGGCTGAGAACTTTTAAACATTTGCGAGAATAAATTGTTCCATAGTCGCGGAGTTACAATTTGCCTTGTTTTTTGCCACATTCAGTCAACCTCCAATATCTTGTTGATTGGAGCAGACAGTTTCCAGGTCAAACCGTTCTTGGAATATTCAATCGTTGCCCTGCCGAATACCGATGCTTCGATCATTGGGCCGATAACCCGCTGGCCAAAACCCCTGCGGGTTGGCTGATCTACAGGAGGTCCGCCATACTCCTGCCAGGCAATGTAAAACATGGGCTCTGGTTTGGACTCGCAGTGCCATTTGATGAGGACCTTGCCTTTATCGTTGGAAAGGGCGCCATATTTGCTTGCATTGGTGCCCAACTCATGTAGCGCCATTCCCATGGCTTGGGAGCCCACTGGCGTCAGGCGCAATGGTGATCCTTCAAAACTAATGCGCTTTCCAAACAGATCCTTGAAATGACCGAGCTGAGACTCCACCAGCTCGGTCAAGTCAGCACCCCGCCAATCACTCTTTACAAGCAGATCCTGACTGGCGGCCAGTCCAGAAATGCGGTCACTGAGGCGAGTCACGAAAGTTGCCACATCGCTGTCACGGGCAGTTTGCCGGGCAATCGCCTGAACCACCGATAATAAATTCTTCGAGCGATGGTTGACTTCGCGCATTAATAGGCGGATGCGATGCTCGCCGCGTTTGCGCTCAGTCACATCAACTGCCGAAGTGACCAGTTCAGAAATATTTCCGGATTCATTGAAAACCGGTGCAATCTGAAAATCGATGGTAATCATTGAATCGTTGGCAATTTTGATATTCTCGTCGTAACGCACTGTCTCACCCAAGGCTGCGCGTTGGATTGCCATGCGTACGCGTTGCTGTACATCCGCTGAGTAAGCCCACCAATGACAGTCCCAGAAAGCCCTCCCGACAAAGTCTTCCCGCGTTAGTCCCGTGATATTGATGCCGGTTGCATTGACCTCTGTGAGCATACCGTCGGGAGTAAGCGTTGCCACGAAGGCTAGAACGTTATCCATGATCCGACGCAAGCGGGCTTCACTAATTTTCAGTGCATCGCGAGTCTTGCGCAATTCACCGATGTCACTAACCAATCCAACCAGACGTAATGGCTTTCCGCCAGCATCTCTCTCGATGCTTCCGCTGCCTCTAACCCACTGAATGCTGCCATCACTGCGTAAAAGCGGGTTTTCAATTTCGTAGTCATTGGAATCACTTGCCAGACGGTTCTTTATTCCGGAAGACATGGCGGCGCGCTCATTTTTAGGAACAAATTGCAGGAATT
>JANMPF010000370.1:0-2420 GCA_031369725.1 Rhodobiaceae bacterium
CAAAGGAAGCGCACAAAATAGCGCACGAGTGCACAGATTCGAACGGATTTCACGTCAACAGCGAATTGGTGTTACTCGAAATTCTTGATGAATCCGGAAAACCCTGTGGAACTAATGAGACGGGGCGGGTGGTTGTAACCCCATTGTTGGGCACGGCCCAGCCACTGATCCGCTATGAACAGGGCGATCTTGCAACATGGGGCAATGGCTGTGCCTGTGGACGGGCGCATCCGCTCATCGCTCGCATCGATGGGAGAATCCGCAATCAGTTCCGATTTGCAGGTGGTCACCGTTTCACGCCTGCCATTGGCCATGAACCCTATCGTGATCTTCTCAAGGCGGATAAATGGCAGGTGGCCCAAACGGGAAGCCTAGCAATTGAAGTGCGTTTCATGTCATCGGCACCCGATGAAGCGATTAATTTCTCGCAGTTAACGGAAATCTATAGAGGGGCCTTTCACCAAAAACTGGAGGTGACTTACCGCAGAGTAAGCGCCATGCCCCTGACACCGGCCGGCAAATTCATTGATTATGTAAACGAGTTTGAAAAGTCCGACAATTCGACAGCTGCAAGCTAAAACACCTCTCGCACCCGGATAAGAGAAGGCCACGCAAACTGCATGGCCTTCATTTTTCATTATGCGCCAATAACGCCTGTATTAATCCGGCACCACGCAGATTTCGCCTTCAGGGCAAGGATTAGGAACGACCACTGCAGGAGGCCCTTTGAACGCATTGCCGGCAGCACCGAAAATGTCCAGTCCGCGAATCCGTGGATCATCTTCGCGGTGGCGGCGGATCAGGCTCTTGCTGGTATCTCCGCCAAAGTAGACGCTGAAGCCCGCGGTAAGTGTCGTAAAGCCGTGTTCGCCAACGCGGCCGTCGACGGTGAGCGAGGCGGGCAATCCCATATCGGCCAACAGCCACTCCGCCCCGATATGACCTGAGTCAAATCCGGCAATTGAGCTTACACCGGCAGTCAGACGGAAATTTTCAGTCGCATAAAATCCCAGATCGGCAATTGCAAATGCCTTGTCCTTGTGGGTTGGGTTAAAATCAATATTCATGAGACCGCCAACGGCTTCGACGGAAATATTGTTGAGATAAAGCTCAACTTCCGGGCCGCCATACCAGACATGGGTGGAACCCACGTCGCCATAACCGCCTATAACGCCCAACAGATAGGAGTTGGGGTCGCGCGTGAAGGCATGCAATGTGCCATTGATGGCCGTGTGGTGAAATACATCGACGACTGACAAATCAGCCTGCAGGCCAAACATGTCACCAACTGGAATGCTTATGGCAGCACCACCACGAAATTCCGTGCTGCTGCTCAGATTGTTCATATCCGCCCAGCCTGCACTGGCCTGAATTTTACCATTGATTCCAGAAACGGCGGGAAGATCGGTTTTCATGTCCACATCGGCGGCAAATGCAGCGTTGCCATACAATCCGGCCGCAATCGTTCCCGAAAGCAGGAAGGTTGCCGTTTTCATCCAAGTTACCATCATACCACCCTGCCAAATTCGCCCAAACGAACAATTTCATCCCGATTCCAAATTCATAACTGACAAATCGCTGATAGACAAAACCTTAATCGCAAGTTATCTGAGTAATCTCCACATTGCGGCACTTGTGCAACAGTGCGTGAGCGTCCAACCAAACGGCGGTGGCACAAAAAAAGGAGCCGAAATGGCTCCTCTTTCAATTATTTGCCAGCGATTTTAGGCTTAATGGCGAGAGTACGACAGTTTGAGACTGCTAACGCCAGCAGCAATGTTCAAGCCAGTCTGGGCCTGCACACTGACTGGCTGCAAGTTGATTCCCCTGTGAAAACCACCGATCAACACGTTGGCACCCAAGCCAATCGCAACCGTGGCTTCGGCTGAAACCCCACTGTAAGTGCCTTTCAGGGCCCCGGCCTTGGTCTTGCCAGGCGCAAAAACGGCCCATGCAATAACCGACTGTTCGGTAACGCCAATATCAATGCCGAGTTTGCCGATCGAACCTGAATAATGCTCGGGTCGTCCGCCACCGGCTGGCTGGTAGACGCAATCCACCGGCTTTGATGAGCCAATGATATAGCCAATGCCGCCGCCAACGCCGCAGGACAAAACGCCAATTTTAATTCCTGATTTTGCCTGTGCGGCAGGAACCACTGCTACGAGGGCTAGAACGGCTACCGTCAATAATTTATGCATTAATAAAATCCTTTTGAATGATGCATTACAGCTTTCACAGCCGATTGTGTTGCAAGTTGGGCACTGCCCATGCCTTCCCTTGCAGAAACGCTTCAAAACAACCACTTTCTACAAAACGATTCGGGAGACTCATGGACTTTTCACCAACTTACCTTTTGGCCATAGCACAAATCATTTGGATTGATCTCCTGCTTTCTGGCGACAACGCGGTGGTTATTG
>JANMPF010000413.1:0-1725 GCA_031369725.1 Rhodobiaceae bacterium
AGCAGCCGGCGGGGTGACCACCATGATCGTGATGCCAAATACCCAACCGGTTATCGATGATGCGGCCATTGTGGATTATATATTGCGGCGAGCGCGCGATACCGCGATGGTGCGGGTGGCTCCGATGGCTGCCATCACCAAAGGCCTTGCCGGCGAACTCATGAGCGAAATCGGCGGGCTCAAGGAGGCAGGTGCAGTAGCCGTAACCGATGGCACGCATTCGGTGGCCAATGCCAATCTTTTCCGCCGCGCGCTCACCTACGCCAAGGACTTTGACATGCTGGTGGTGCAGCATGTGGAAGAGCCAAGCCTGTCACGCGGGGTGATGAATTCATCCGAGTCTGCGTCGCGGCTGGGCCTTGCCGGCAACCCATCGATTTCCGAAGTCATCATGCTTGAACGCGATATTCGGCTGGTTGAAATGACGGGTGCGCGTTACCACGCCTCGCAAATTTCCTGTGCGGAATCACTTTCAGTCATGCGTGCTGCCAAGGCGAAGGGCCTGCCGGTTACCTGTGGAGTTTCCGTGCATCATCTTACTCTCAATGAAAATGATATTGGGGCATACCGCACCTTCTTCAAAATATCGCCGCCGCTCCGCAATGAAGGTGACAGGCGCGCCCTGGTGGCCGGCGTGATTGATGGAACGATCGATGTGATCGTGTCGTCGCACGATCCCCAAAGTGCTGACACCAAACGCCTGCCGTTTGCGGAAGCAGCCTTCGGGGCGATTGGCCTGGAAACCATGCTGTCGGCAGCACTGGGACTGTTTCACAACGCAAACATGCCTTTGAGCCGCCTGGTTGAGGCTATGTCTTCCAAGCCCGCAGAAATTCTAGGATTGGAAACAGGGCGTTTGGCACCGGGTGCGCCAGCTGATTTTGCGTTGGTGGATCTGAACCTGAGTTGGACGGTGCAAGAGGCCAAGCTGCATTCCCGCTCCAAGAATTCACCACTGGAAGACTGTACACTGGAGGGGCGCGTAGTTGAAACGGTCGTTGCAGGACGCACGGTTTACGCATACGCTCGTTGAATGATGATGCAAATTGTTGCGGCTCTCATTGGTTATCTCTGCGGTAGCATTCCCTTTGGGCTTATCCTTGCCAAGGCAGCAGGGCTTGGTGATGTGCGCAAGGTTGGGTCTGGCAATATTGGAGCCACCAATGTGTTGCGCCTTGGCAATAAATGGATTGCAGCGCTCACGCTGTTGCTTGATGCCGTCAAGGGCACGATCCCGGTTTTGGTGGTGGGCCATTTTGGTGACGCGCAGGCAGGAATTATCGCCGGACTTGCGGCGATGGCAGGCCACATATTTCCGGTGTGGCTGGGCTTCAAGGGAGGCAAGGGGGTTGCCACAAATGTGGGTGTTCTGTTGGGGCTCTACTGGCCGCTTGGATTGATTTTCATCGGGGTTTGGCTGACGTTGGCTTTTCTGTTCCGCTTTTCATCACTTGCAGCACTTGTTGCATCGCTGCTCACGCCGTTCTGGGTTTTTGTTTTTGGCCGCATGGAGTTCCTGTGGCCCACAGGGCTCATTGCCCTTGCCATCTGGATCATGCACCGTGAAAATATTCTGCGGCTTATGAAGAACAAGGAACCGCGCATCGACCTTGGCAAAAAGGGCTGATCCCAAGTGCAGTTGCTCGACCACAAACAACGGCGCGACTGGATCAGACTTAGTCAAAGTGAAAATGTGGGCCCCGCCACATTCAGGCAACTCATTGC
>JANMPF010000459.1:0-2040 GCA_031369725.1 Rhodobiaceae bacterium
GGCGGTGTGGGAACCGCCGTCGGTTTCTTCCTCACGGTGCTGGTTCTGCTGCCCATCGGCATTGGTCCCGACCAATTCACCCTGCAGCGCCTCGCCCCCGGCATCCTCTGGATCACCCTTCTCCTCTCCGTTCTGCTCTCCGCCGACCGCATTTTCCAGCAGGACTACGAGGATGGTTCCCTCGAAATCATGACCATGGCATCCCTGCCCCTTGAACTTGTGGTGCTCGCCAAGACCCTCGCCCATTGGCTTTCAACCAGCCTGCCGCTTGCCATCGCCGCACCCTTCCTCGGCGTGCTGCTCAACCTCAAAACCCAAACCATCTGGCCACTGCTGGTCGCAATGATGCTGGGGTCCGTAGCCCTCTCACTGATCGCCGGCATCGGCGCATCCCTCACACTTGACCTGCGCCGTGGCGGATTGCTCATTTCAATTCTGGTATTGCCGCTCTATGTGCCGGTTCTCGTCTTCGGCATCTCGGCCAGCACGGGAACACCCGATATCATTGCCCCCTCTCTCCTCATTTTATCCGCAATTGCACTGGCTAGTCTGGTGCTGGCACCCCTGGCTGCCGCTGCGGCGCTGCGGGCCTATCTCAAATGAAGAAACCGAATTAAAATAGTGCCATGCAACACCTCGCCAATCCAACCCGGTTTCTGAAGTTTGCCAATGCGGCTCTGCCCTGTGTTTGGGCCATCACCGTTATTCTGTTCATCATTGGCCTCTATGGTGCTCTCATCATCTCGCCTGCCGATTATCAGCAGGGTGAAACCGTGCGCATCATGTTTGTGCATGTGCCTGCCGCCTGGATGGCCATGTTTATTTATTCCGTCATGGCCTTGGCCAGCGCCATGGCAATCATCTTCCGCCACCCCTTGGCCGACGTTGCCGCAAAAACTGCAGGCCCGATCGGGGCTGTATTTTGCTTCCTCGCACTTGCCACTGGCTCACTCTGGGGCAAGCCCATGTGGGGTGCCTGGTGGGTGTGGGATGCGCGCCTTACCTCCATGTTTGTGCTCATGTTGCTTTACGTGGGCTACATCGCCATCTGGCAGGCCATCGAAGAACCAGGCCGCGCTGCCCTCATTGCCCGCATCGTGGCACTTGTCGGCTTCATCAATATTCCCATCATCAAATTCTCGGTTGATTGGTGGAACTCCCTGCATCAACCCGCCAGCGTATTCAAGATGGGCGGTCCGAGCATTGATCCCACAATGCTGTGGCCGCTGCTGGTCATGGGGCTCGCCTACACATGTCTGTTCGTGGCACTTCACCTCACATCCATGCGCAGTGAACTCGCCGCGCGCAAGTTGCGCGCTATTTTGATCGCGCGCGGGGCGCACAACTAATGGTCTGGACTGCTTCCCACGTGGGCTTTGTTGCCGCCTCCTATGGCATCAGTGCAGCCTGCATTGCCGCACTCATTTTGGTGGTCATCGTCCGTGACCGCCGCAATCAGAAAGCGCTTGCGCAATTTGACAGGACAAAACCGTGATTGGGAAACCACGACTGGGGTTTGCCGTGGTACCTGTCTTGGTTTTCGCAGGGCTCGCCCTCATATTCTGGAAAGGGCTTTATGGCGATCCGTCAAGGATGCCATCGACGTTGATTGGCAAACCCGTTCCTGATTTCTCGCTTGCCCCCATTGCCGGTTCAGATATTCCAGGTCTCGCATCGGGCGATCTCAAATCAGGCCATGTCAGCGTTGTAAACATCTGGGCATCCTGGTGCGGACCATGCCGGATGGAGCACCCGCTTCTGACCGAACTTTCCAAACGCAACGACATTCAACTTTACGGCATCGACAACAAGGACGATGCCGACAATGCCAGGCGCTTTCTTGGCACCTTGGGCCAACCTTTTGCACGCATAGGCGCTGATGAAAATGGCCGCACCACTATTGATTGGGGAAGCTACGGCGTGCCGGAAACTTTCATCGTTGATGGTAAGGGCATTATCCGTTTCAAGTGGATTGGCCCGCTTTCGCCTGAAGTCATGGAAGGTACATTGTCCAGGGAAATCGAAAAGGCAAAGCTTCCT
>JANMPF010000471.1:0-11025 GCA_031369725.1 Rhodobiaceae bacterium
ATTCTCTGGGCCATTGGCCATCTCTTTGCCAATGGTGATCTTGCCGGCCTGATATTATTCGGCGGGCTGCTCGCAGGCAGCTTTGCGCATATCATTGTGGCTGTCAGCAACAACATTCGTCCAACACCTGAAATGCGCATCGGCCATGACGGCCTTTCCCTGATATTTGGTGCCGCACTTTATGGTATCATGACGCAACTGCACCCGGCATTGATCGGTGTTCCGATTTTTGTGTTGTCGAAGTAAGGTATCCCCATGTCAGTTCAAAATAGTGCCAAACGTCTCACCGCCCCTGAAATCACCGCCCGCAAAGGCGGCCAACCCATTGTGGCGCTCACCTCCTATCACGCACATACGGCGGCTATCGCCGACAAATATGTGGATTTTATTCTGGTGGGTGATTCCCTTGGCATGGTGATGCATGGATTTGAGTCCACCCTTCCTGTGCCGCTTGAACTGATGATCTTGCACGGTCGCGCCGTCATGCGTGGAGCCAGGAAATCACTGGTTGTGGTGGATATGCCATTTGGTTCCTATGAGGAAAGCCCCGCACAGGCCTTTCGCAATGCGGCCCGCGTGATGAAGGAAACCGAATGTGGGGCCATTAAGCTGGAGGGTGGCAAGCGCATGGCTGAGACCATTAACTTCCTCACCGAGCGCGGCATTCCGGTCATGGCCCATATTGGTCTGACGCCGCAATCCATCAATGTTCTCGGTGGTTTCAAAACCCAGGGCCGCACCCGCGACAAATGGGCGATGATCGAGGAAGATGCCAAGGCCGTGACGGATGCGGGCGCATTTTCCGTAGTGCTGGAAGCCATCGTTGAACCATTGGCCGCAAAAATTACCAGGACCGTTCCCATTCCAACCATTGGCATTGGTGCATCCGCTGCCTGTGACGGGCAAATTCTGGTGATGGAAGACATGCTTGGTCTTAGCCCCCGCGTTCCCAAATTTGTGAAGGAATTTGGTGAAGTGGGCAAGGCCATTGAGAAAGCCATCAGTTCCTATGCCGACGAGGTGCGCTCGCGGGCTTTCCCGCTCCCTGAAAATACCTATGACATGAAGGATTGAATCCAAACAACGAATTGCCACACTGCGGCACTAGCCTTCAGCGTTTAGGTGAGGCTCAAGATGCAACTTTCGCGGCGGAGATTCATGTGTGCGTTTGGCTTTGCGGTCGCAACGCGGCACTTCGTGGCGGCCGAAGAAAGCGCTGACGGGTTTCAAATTCTTCGCGCCCAAAAGCGCGACATTGCGCTTCTTGAAAATCCGGACATTAAAACGCTGACCTGGCAGTTCTCTGGTGAAGGTAATGCGACGGTTCTGCGGGCCACTCAGGGTGAAGAATTCAGGGTGCGCGTCATAAATATGCTTGAACGCGAAATATGGTTTCATTGGTTTGGCCTGCGTGGCCCCTCAGAGCTTATGACCGTCAACCTTCAACCCGGTGAAGACAATGCTGTTGAATGCGTATTTACCCCGCCTGATGCCGGCACGTTCTGGTTCGGACCACTTACCGATGCATCGCGGCAACGCGATATGGGGCTTTATGGATTGCTGATTGTTGAAGAAAAACAATTGCATCCGACATTCTTTGATGTGCCGTTGATTATTGATGATTGGAAAATTGACCAAGCGGGAATGATTGAAGAGAGTTTCGGTAGTCTCGAGGCGGCCGTGGGGTCTGGCCGATTGGGCAACTGGTTTACCGTGAATGGCATTTACCGCCCCCACATAAAGTTGCCGGCAGACCGGCCTTGCCGGTTGCGACTGCTCAATGCCGCCAATGTTCGCACCATGGGTTTTCAGTTCAAGGGTGTTGATCCGCTTATTGTTGCCCTGGACGGACAACCCATTTCACCGCGCCATGCCGGTGCGCAGTCGCTTGTCCTGGCACCTGGGCAACGCATGGATCTCGTGTTGGATGCAGGAGGCCAAAGTGCTTCAATTGCACTTGATCTCTTTGAGGACGTTATCGAGGTTTGTTATCTTGATCGCCAGGGTAATGCCGGTGTCGGGGTTCTTGGCGGTGATTTTGCATTGCCACCAAATCCGATTTCAAGAAACCTCGACCTTGAAAAGGCAAATGTCGTCCCGGTCGTCATCGCAGGTGGTGCCAGGGGCGGGCTTAAATCAGCAAAATTCAAAAATGAAGTCATGGATATGCGGGCCCTGCTTGAGCAGGGCATCGCATGGGCCATTAACGATGCAGCTGGCCCTGGGGGTGAACCCATTGGAAAATTCAGCAAGGGTGAAACCGTTGTTTTCGAAATTGACAACCGCACCAATTTTGAACAGCCCCTGCACATTCATGGGCATGTCTGGCAAGTGATTGAGCGGGCCGGCGAACCGCAAGGCAGCCAGCCATGGATGGATACAGCCGTGGTTGCCAGCCAACAGAAACAGAAGCTTGCCTTCGTCGCCGATAATGTTGGGCTTTGGGCATTGCAAAGCCTTGTGGCCGAGCGTGTTGATTCCGGTCTGATTGCATCGTTCAGTGTGGCTGAAACATAAAGTTGTATGGCTTAATGTATTGTTAACCATTTGTTCGCCTAATGGTCGGGTCTAGCATTGGGGGTGCAACATGTCTGACGATATATTGGGGCTGATCGCGGGATTCATGGGTGGTAGTGGTGCCATTGCGGTATTTTTGGTGTGGCAAACGCGCCGGGCTGTGCGCGAGACATTTGGCCCATAAGCGCTTAAATGCCTTGATTTAGCCGTCTCACTGGCTTACCCCACGACGTGATATCGATGGAGCTGTTGGCCGTGAGTGACGAATCCCTATTTCGCGAGGTGGATGAAGACGTCCGCCAGGAACAATACAAGAAGCTGTGGGATAAATTCGGCAATTATTTCATTGGTTTGTGCTTTGTAATCGTGGGCTTGGTGGCGGGTTTCAAGGGCTACCAGTATTACCAGAAAACCAAGTCAGAAGCTGCGGCAATCGTCTATTTTGACGGCCTGAAGAATGCCCAGGCTGGCAAGGCCGAGGATGCAATCCGGGCCCTGGCCGCAGTTGACCATTCAGGTTTCAAGCAGCTCGCAAGGTTGCAGGCTGCCATCGTTTTGGCCGAACAGGGCAAAACCAAAGACGCCGTTGCCGCCTTTGATGCCATTGCCGCTGATTCTGCAGTGGATGCGAGTTTGCGCGATGTAGCCAGGATTCGTGGCGGCTATTTGCTGGCAGATTCTGCAAAACCCGATGAACTATTGACCAGGCTAGGTGGCTTCGACAAGGACGGTCAGGTTTGGCGCCATGCTGCACGCGAGATTTTTGGAATAGCCGCCTATCGCACGGGCGACTACGCCATGGCTGATCGCTACATGAATGCCAATTTTACCGATGCTGATACACCCCCCGATATGCGTGACCGCGCGCAAATCATGATTCAACTTTTAACGCCTTTGTTGTCGAAGTAATTCTGATGAAAAAACTGTCAATTTTGCTTTTTCTGGCCGCACTCGGCATTTCTGTTTTGGGCTGTAACAGCGTCAAGAAAATGACCGGGCAGATGGACGACACTGTTCTGCCTGGCCAGCGCGAAGATATTCTGCCGCCTGACGCGCAAACCGCCAAGGATCCGGCAGTGAATGGCAAAACGCCATATAAATGTGCCAAGGATGATCTCAATTGTGTGGCCCCTGTTGATCAAGAATCCAGTACGCCTCAATGACATTTACCGTCACTATTCTTGGTCGCCCCAATGTTGGGAAGTCGACACTGTTCAATCGCATGGTTGGCCGCAAGATAGCACTGGTTGACGATCAGCCCGGTGTCACCCGTGACCGTCGCGAGGGTGAAGTGACTTTCGGCAACCTCACCTTCCGCATTTTTGATACGGCAGGCCTCGATAACGCCAGGAAGGAAACTCTTGAAGCCCGCATGAGCGAGCAATCGGTTACCGCTGTGCAAGAAGCCGATCTGGTGTTGTTCGTGATTGATGCGCGCGTTGGTGTAACACCAATTGACCGGCAGTTTGCTGAGAAACTTCGTAAATTTGGCAAGCCCATACGGCTTGTGGCCAACAAGGCTGAAGCCAGAATGGCCGAAGCTGGTGTGCTGGAATCCTATTCGCTGGGATTTGGCGAGCCCATTGCAATTTCAGCCGAACATGGCGAAGGCATCGACGGTATCTATGATGCGGTTGAAGCGCTCTTGCCCGAAGCACAGGCACCCGTTGCAGAACTCACCGAAGCGGAAGAACTCGCACGGCCATTGCGCCTGGCCATTATCGGCCAGCCCAACGCCGGCAAATCCACTCTGGTGAACACCATGCTGGGTGAAGAGCGCATGTTGACCGGACCTGAAGCTGGCATCACGCGTGATGCCATTTCAACTGACTGGCAGTGGCAGGGCCGCGAGGTTAAATTGTGGGACACGGCGGGCATCAGGCGCAAATCCCGGGTGACCGGCAAGATCGAAAAGCTTGCCGTATCGGACGCATTGCGCGCCATTCGTTTTGCCGATTGCGTGGTTGTTCTCATCGACGCGTCAATGGTGATCGAACGTCAGGATTTATCCCTCTCCGATCTCGTGGCAACCGAAGGCCGCGCCATTGTTCTGGCCCTGAGTAAATGGGATTTGGTCGAAGACAAGCAAAAGACCTTGGCGGAGGTACATAGCAAGCTCGAAGACGTGTTGCCGGAAATTCGTGGGGTTCCCGTCGTCACACTGTCGTCAAAACAGGAACGCGGCATTGACCGCTTGATGAAGGCCGTGTTTGAATCGGTTGATCGCTGGAGTGCACGGATCACGACCAACCAGTTGAACAAGTGGTTGGAAGCGGCGATTTCCAAAAACCCGCCACCAGCGCCGTCGGGTCGCCGCATTAAAATTCGTTATGCGACCCAAGCCAGTTCGCGGCCCCCTACGTTCGCGGTATTCGGCAATCAAATGGCCAAAATGCCGGAAAGCTATCAGCGCTATTTGATGAATTCATTGCGCAGGGATTTTGACCTCGCAGGTGTGCCCATCCGTTTCAGCCTGCGTGGCGGCAAAAACCCCTTCGACAAAGACAAGTAATTACAACTGAACGGTGACAGTTCCGATTTGGTCGTAGATTGCTTCCACAAAGTCACCAATCTTTGTGTCAAAAACATCCGTGATAACACCCGTGGTTACAACATCGCCGGCGCGAAGGAACAAGTCCTTTTTGATAAGGTCATTGGCAAGCCATGCAAGTGCAAGCTCCGGTCCACCAAGCGCGTTGGCACCAATGCCTGTGGATTTCATTTGGCCATTGATCAAAACCCGATTGGTGATCCTGGCATAGTCGCCTTGCGCCAATGGCTTCACGCCGGGGCCAAGAACCAGCGCGTGGCTCAAGCCACCGTCTGCCACATACCATTCAACCACGTCGTTGAAGCCCTTGGGCAGCCGCGGATTTACGATCTCGATTGATGGATGAACAGTTGCCACCGCGGCGAGAACTTGAGCGACCGACCACGCCTGATCGCGCTTGGGAAGGTCGCGCGCCAGCGTGAAGGCAATTTCGGCTTCCGTCGTGCGGCTGTTGCTGGCTGCAGTTTGCACATGCGCACCTGATGCAAACAGTTTTTCTGCATAAACCGGGCCGGGGAATGGCCCATCGGCTTTGAGGGCAATTTGCGCCCTTTGTGAGGTGCAGCCAATTTTCCAACCCGCAAGTTTCCAGCCAATGCGGCTGCGCACGGCCGACTGTATGGCGAAGGCCTCGGCCATGTCTTTGGGGGCAGGACCTGGATAGCTTGTCAGCTTCTCACCCGATAGGCGGGCGTTGCAAAGTGCATCGATGGTGGCTTGGTTGCTCATGCTGAATACCTGTGAACGGTTCCATTGGCAGTATAAGACGCAAGGCACATTGGCACCACCTGGGCGGCTACGGTTTCAGCGGATGGCAATGTTTCCGGATCTTCGCCGGGCATGGCTTGCGCACGCATTTTTGTGCGCGTGGCACCGGGGCTGAAGCAGTTGGCGCGAATGTTCGTCGTTTCGCATTCGGCTGCGTAGGTTTTGACCATCGCTTCGAGTGCTGCTTTTGAAATGGAATAGGGCCCCCAATAAGGCCAGCATTTCTGCGCCAGACCGGAAGTCATGAAAATTGCGCGCCCGGCATCGGAGGCCCGCAGCAACGGATCAAGCGAGCGGATGAGCCGCCAATTGGCCGTCACATTCACCGCCATCACATCTTCAAAAACCTTTGGGTCAACATGGCCAAGCGGTGAGAGCTTGCCAAGAATGCCGGCATTGCCAATAACAATATCAAGCTTTTTCCAGCGCTCAAAAATGGCCGCCCCCAAACGGTCAATCGCAGCAAAATCCTTGATATCGGCAGGAACAAGGGTTGCCGTTCCACCCATATCCTTGATTTCATCGTCAAGTTCTTCAAGGCCGCCTTGCGTGCGGGCGGTAGCGATGATGTGGGCACCTTCACGTGCCAAGGCAAGGGCAATGGCACGCCCGAGCCCGCGTGATGCGCCGGTGACTACAGCCACGCGGTTTGCCAAACGTTTCAGCATTGGCATTAGCCAGCTTCAGCGAGCAGCGAGAGTTGCTGCTTGGCCGATTCACCAATCATGTCGGTGAGATGGGTTGGATAATCACCGGTGAAGCAATGGTCGGTAAATTGAGGCCGGTGCGGATCACGGCCTGCATAGCCCACGGATTTATAAACCCCGTCAACCGAAATAAACGAGAGGGAAGTGACCCCGATAAATTCACGCATTTCGTCCAGCGTATGGGTTGCCGCAAGAAGCGATTTTTGCTCCGGCGTGTCAATGCCATAAAAATCAGGATACTTGATGGGGGGGCTCGAAATGCGCATGTGAACCTCGCGTGCCCCAGCCTCATACATCATGCGAACGATTTTGACCGATGTGGTCCCCCGCACGATCGAGTCATCAATCAGCACCACGCGCTTTCCCGCCACAACGGAACGGTTTGCGTTGTGCTTGAGCTTGACGCCAAGCGAACGAATGGTTTGGGTGGGTTCAATAAAGGTACGGCCCACATAATGATTGCGAATGATGCCAAGCTCAAACGGAATCCCGGTTTGCTGGGAAAATCCAATGGCCGCTGGAACACCGGAGTCAGGAATTGGGACCACAACGTCCGCTTCAACCGGTGCTTCAAGTGCAAGTTGTTTGCCAAGCGCCTTGCGCACATCATAAACCGAGCGGCCGCCCAGAATTGAATCAGGGCGTGAGAAATAGATATATTCAAAAATGCAAGGCCGCGCCTGTTGTTTTGGGAATGGGTGGAGCGATTCAATGCCGTTTTCCGAAATGACGACAACTTCGCCATTTTCAACTTCGCGCACAAATTTGGCACCAATGATGTCGAGAGCGCAGGTTTCCGAGCAAAGAATATAAGCGCCATTCAATTCGCCAATAATGAGCGGACGAATGCCAAGCGGATCGCGCGCCCCAATGAGCTTCTTGTTGGTAAGGGCAACCAGTGCATAGGCACCCTCAAGGCTGCGCAATGCATCGATATAGCGTTCAATGATGCGGCTTTTTTTCGAGCGCGAAACCAAATGCAAGATCACTTCCGTATCCGAAGTGGATTGGCAGATCGCACCATTGCTGATGAGTTCGCGGCGCAGCGTCAATCCATTGGTGATGTTGCCGTTATGGGCAACCGCAAGGCCACCGGCAGAAAGTTCGGCAAACAGGGGCTGCACATTGCGCAAGATTGTTTCACCCGTGGTGGAATACCTGACATGGCCAAGGGCGGTTTTGCCTTGCAGGCGGTTGATGATTTTCTCACTCGAGAAATGATCACCAACAAGTCCCATGCGGCGCTCCGCATGGAAGCGCTCGCCATCAAAGGCAACAATTCCGGCGGCTTCCTGTCCGCGATGTTGCAGGGCATGAAGACCAAGTGCTGTAAGAGCCGCCGCATCCGGGTGGCCATAGACGCCAAACACGCCGCACTCCTCGCGAAGCCGGTCACCTTCTGTGTCAAAGTCTGTGTTCATGGAGTTGTGCTCTGGCCGAATGTGGGTTGCTGGGTCGTGGCAGAGCCCGTTCCTTCAATCAGGTTATCAAGTCCTTGGGTTTCGTTGGATTGATAACCAGACTGGGATTTGGCGGCATCCGCAGCGGTTTGACCGGGTTTGACAACCATGTTGGCCGGATTTTTCATCAGCGCGGTATTGGAAAGCGTTTCGGCAATATCAGGCGGCATGAAACCGAGCAGCGTTTCGCCCACATATTTTATGGCAGGAAGGGACTTCGCATTGCGCACCCAGTCTTCCTGCTTGTCAAAAGGCAAAAGCCAGCCATAAAACAGATAGGCAATGGCAACCAGAACAAAACCCCGGCCCAACCCGTAAAGAAATCCAAGCGTGCGATCAAGGGCACCAGCAGATGAATCCACCACGGCATCGGAAATCTTTACGCTGATGAGTGAGATGATTATGAGAACGATGACAAAGGCCATGGCGCCAACAGCGATTTGCGCAAGGATTGGTTTGTCCACATAGGGCAACACCAAATCAATCAGGTTCTGTTGTTTGATGGCAAAATAGGCGGCAATGGCAGAACCGCCCCAGGCAACCAGCGACAGCACTTCGCGGGTGAACCCACGCATCAGGGCAAGCAGGCCCGAAATGAGCATGATGCCAATTAAAATGAGGTCAAGCAATTGGAAGGGCATTTAGTTTTCCCGCAGCCGTTGGATGAGCCATCTTATAGGCAGCTTTTACAAACTGTTCTAGACGATTCGTCGCGTACCCTTGTCTTGCGAGGCTGTCCACGCAACAAGATCTGCTATGGTGTCAATTTGCTTCACTTTCAAGCCTTTAAAACTTGGCGGCTCCGCAACTGATGCGATAACTGCCTCCTTTAGCCCCAGCTTTTGAGCTTCTTTAAGGCGCGCCTCGGTTTGGCCAACCGGGCGAATGGCACCCGACAAGGCAACCTCGCCAAAAATTGCCGTGCCATGCGGAATTACCGTTCCCGTGAGCGACGAGAGCAGGGCAGCGGCAACTGCAAGGTCCGCCGCAGGCTCCCGCACTTTCAAGCCGCCCGCCACATTGAGATAAACATCATTGGGGCCGATTGCCACCCCGGCGCGGGCCTCAAGGACCGCCAGAATCATTGCCAGCCGGTTTGAATCCCAGCCCACCACCGTGCGCCGTGGCGTGCCCAGCGGCGACGGCGAAACCAGCGCCTGCACTTCGATGAGCAGGGGCCGCGTTCCTTCAATGCCGGCAAACACCGCCGTACCCGGCGTTGTGATGTCACTGGACCCCATGAAGAGCTTTGACGGGTTGCTCACCTCTTTCAAGCCGCCATCAAACATTTCAAAAACCCCGATTTCGTCCGTCGGCCCGAAACGGTTTTTGACCGCACGAAGTATGCGGTACTGGTGGCCACGGTCGCCTTCAAAATAAAGCACCGTGTCCACCATGTGCTCAATCACCTTTGGCCCGGCGATTTGCCCGTCCTTGGTGACGTGACCAACGAGCAACATGGCAGTGCCCTTCTGTTTGGCATACCGCACCAACGCCTCAGAGCCGGCTTTGAGTTGCGACACCGTGCCGGGAGCTGCTTCGATAACCGGCGACCACAGGGTCTGAATGGAATCGATCACCGCAATGGCAGGGGGCGCACCCTCGGCAAGTGTCGCAAGAATATCCGAAACATTTGTCTCGGTGGCTAACAAAACGCTGGAATCATCAAGTCCCAGGCGCTGCGCCCGCAACCGCACCTGCGCAATGGATTCCTCGCCCGAGATATAGATCACCCGCTCGCCCTTGCGCGCCAGTGAGGCAAGACCCTGCAGCAAAAGCGTGGATTTGCCGATGCCGGGATCCCCGCCAATAAGCACGCCCGAACCCGGCACAAAACCCCCACCGGCAACCCGGTCCAGTTCTGCAATTCCCGTTTGAATGCGGGGCGGGGCTGGACTTTCCCCGCGTAAGCCTACCAGCCGCGAAGCCTTGCCTTTTGGCAGGTTCGCACCCCTGGCTCCCGCAACCGGTGCCTCACCCTTTTCCTCGACAATGCTGTTCCATTCGCCACAATTGTCACAGCGCCCCGACCATTTGGACGATGCGGAGCCGCAAGTTTGACAAACGAAGCTGGAAAATGATTTGGCCATGTGCCATGTAATACAGAACAATTAGGGAACGCAATAGAAATTGCCGGGATCTCCTTTAACTTTCGTTAGGAGGCTTGTGCTACGCCTTAAGCAATAGCGTGAGTTGCGAGGGTCCAAGTTGGTGGATGATCTGATAGATACCGGTGTTGTAGCAGAGCTTAAATCCATCGGCGGCAATGCTGCACTGTTCAACCGGGTGACTGCCCTTTTCATAAAAAATGTACCCGTTGCCCTCAAGGAACTCAAAGAGCTGGCCACCCGGAAAGATGTGGCGGGTTTGGCCGATTCCGTGCATGCCCTGAAGTCCATGTGCGCCAGCCTCGGTGCCAAAAAGGCGGCAAATACCTGCAATGAGCTGGAAGTTCTGGCGCGCACCGGCAAAGAATTTGACGCCCCGGAAATGGTGGGTGTCATCGTCCACCAGGCCCACGCCTCCATGGAACGACTGCGCGCAATCGCCCAAACCTGACATTTCCTCATGTGAATTTAGTCCTTGACACCGTACGGTCATTCGGCTATAAACGGCTATTCTCCAAAATTGTAGGTTTAGATGTGAGCGCAAGGCCCTGAGTGAAAACAGGGCATCGCTGAAATCCAACCGGCTGACGTCTCGAAGGCCATGGTAAAACACATGTTGAACTGGTTTTGGCGGCGATAAACGGACGCAAAACGCCGATATTGAAAGCGCCAAAAAATTGGCAAAGGAGTGGACAGATGGCACTTAAAACAACCCCATGGGATTCCGCTGAACTTCTCGATACCCCCGAAAGCATTACCGCTTATATTGAGGCCGCATTCGAAGATGGTGACCCATCCCTTATTGCCCATGCCCTTCGTGTGGTAATCCGCGCGCTTGGCACGCGATTTGATCAGCCCCTCTCAAACGTTATTCGCCCATCACAGATCGTAAGCACCGGCTTCAACTTGGATAT